>DYJR01000078.1 GCA_020723015.1 Arcobacter nitrofigilis | reverse complement strand
ATTGAGGAGCAGATTAAAGAGATAAGTTTATTATTTTAAATGGTATTATACCGACTACAACGATGACGGAAGTTTAAAAAGCGATGATAGATATAGTTGGATAAAATCGCCTAGATATGACGGTATATCAGTGGAAGTTAGACCTTTGGCAAGGATGATAGTAGGATATGCTAAGGATTCTTTGATAATCAAACCTTATCTTGATAAGTTTATGAAAGAAAACGATATACAAATAGAGGATTTTTGCTCATATATAGGGAGAAATATAGCAAGGGCTATAGAAGCTGATATTTGTTGTAAGTTTATCTTTGATTTCGTAAATGATTTGCTTGAAAATATTAGATACTACAATGACCAAACATGTACCAAATACAAATACGAAGAGTTAAGAAAAACTGCAAACGGTAGAGCATTTTTTGAAGTGCCTAGGGGAGTTTTGTCCCATTTCGTAAACTCTGTAGATGACAAAATAGTAAACTATCAAGTGATAGCACCTACTACGTGGAATGCTTCTCCTAGGGATGAAAACGGTAAAATGGGAGCTTATGAGAGTGCTTTGGTCGGCTTGAAGGTATTAAATCCTGATGAACCTATAGAGGTTTTGAGAGTTATCCGCTCTTTTGATCCTTGTATTGCATGTGCTGTTCATATAGTAGATAGCAAAGGTAGAGATATGTCTAGGTTTAAGGTGTGAGCAAAGTTTACTAAATAAGGTGAATCGGCGTTAAAACTCGTATAAAATTTACCTATAATTTGGTATAATCTATACAAAATTAACTTGTATAAAGAGATAAAATGACGGTTCATATAGATTTAGCAGATAATAGTTATGATATTTTAATAGATGCAATACCGAATATAAAGTTTGACGGTAGTTTTTTAGGACTAAAATACCAAAAGGTTGTTATTGTAACAAACCCTACTGTTAGCGGGTATCATCTTGATTATTTGATCTCCAAGCTAGAGGCAAAAGATATAAGCGTGGTTACGATACCTGATGGTGAGCAATATAAAACGATGGATACGATAGAGCAGATATTGGAGCATTGTTTTATCCATAGGCTTGATAGAAAATCGCTTCTTATTGCTTTTGGCGGTGGTGTAATAGGTGATATGACGGGCTTTGCTTCGGCTATTTACCAAAGAGGGATTGATTTTGTTCAAGTTCCTACTACATTGCTTTCTCAAGTTGATGCTAGTGTGGGAGGAAAGACCGGGATAAACAATAAATTCGGCAAAAACCTAATAGGTGTATTTCATCAACCAAAAGCGGTACTTATAGACCCACATTTTTTGACTACGCTACCAAAAAGAGAATTTGGTGCAGGTGTAGCAGAGATAATCAAAATGGCTGTTACGTTTAACAAAGAGTTTTTTGAGTGGTTAGAAAACAATAGACTTGATAGCGATGAGAATGTAAAAAAAGCCATAGCTTATTCCGTACAAACTAAAGCAAAAGTAGTAAGTAGCGATGAAAAAGAGCAAGGAATAAGAGCTGCTTTAAACTATGGTCATACTTTTGGTCATGTGGTGGAAAACGAGACAAATTACGAGACATATTTACACGGTGAGGCTGTTGGTATCGGGATGGTGATGGCAAATGAACTAGCTCTAAGTATCGGCAATATTACACAAAACGAGTGTGATAGAATCAAAAAACTATTACAAAGCTATGATATACCGACTGATTATAAAATCAAAGATGTAAATGATTTTTATGAACATTTCTTTTTGGATAAAAAAAGCATAAACGATAAAATCAAGTTTATATTACCTCTTGGAATAGGGGATTGTCAAATAAGAGATGACATAGCTAAAGAGATAGCTATCGAAAATCTAAATAAATTCAAAGGCTAGAGTATGTTTAAATATTTATTATCTATTTTTGTACTTTTAGTTACTCTTGGATTAGCAAACGAGAAGCCTGTACAACAAGCTCAACCAAATGAGCAATTAGCCGAGTTAAATCAAAGATTACATGATGTAGATAATGAATTACAAAAAAATCTTTTATACAAAAGATACGGAAGTTATCTGACATACAAAAATATTTTAAGAGATTTAGAACAGTTGGAATCGGAACTAAAACAAGTACACGGTCTAAAAACTCCTGAAGCAAGGGATTTGCAAAGGCAAATCAATAACAAAATCAAAATTAAACAAAATGAGCTTGAGCTTATTGAAGAGTATAAAGAATCGCCTATAGGGAAGCTTATCCGACCTGAAGATATAGAAAATATCCCTGAGGTTACAAATCCTTTTTTGATATTTGAAGCGTTGACATATATTAAAAAACTTGATGAAAATCGTACAAAATACGAAAAGTTGGTCACCGAGATTGACGATTTGCTAAAAATTCTTGATACAAAACTTGAAATATTATTAAAGGTTGATGAAGTTGAAAGCTCTGATATTACTCAAAATAATCTCCTTTTTTGTGAATCTTCAAAAAGAGATTTTAAAATGGTGCTTGATATAGTAACTACGACGAGTGAGGTTTATACAAGAAGAGTAGAACAGATTATTTTAGAGACAAACAATAAAATCTCAATTCAAGCAAAAAAAACATTTAAAATAGTTCTTTTGATAGGTTTGTTTTTTGTGATAGCATTTTTACTAAAATTGGCACTTAGAAAATATTTGAGTGAAAATGATAGATATTACATGGTAAATAAGATTATTAACTTTATGTTGGTTATTGTAATCGTAGTATTGATTTTATTTTCGTATATCGAAAACGTTACTTACCTTGTAACAATTCTTGGATTTGCATCTGCGGGTATTGCCATTGCACTAAAAGATTGGTTTATGTCAATTTTCGGTTGGCTTGTTATTATCACAAGCGGTGCAGTAAACGTAGGAGATAGAATAAAAGTTCATAGGGATAGACAAGAGCTAGTGGGTGACGTACTTGATATTTCGTTGTTTAAAATAGCTGTGCGTGAAGATATTACTTTGACCACATATACTACAAACAGACGTGCGGGAAGGATATTTTTCGTACCGAATAACTATATTTTTACGGAAATGATTTCAAACTATACCCATGCAGGACTAAAGACGGTTTGGGACGGCATAGATATAGTACTTACTTTTGATAGTAACCATAAAAAAGCCGTACATATAATAAGAGAAATAGCAAAGCAATACTCAAAAGGCTATACGGATATTACAAGAAAACAGATGAGTAAGTTACGTGATAGGTATTCTTTACGAGGAACAAACGTAGAACCTAGAATTTTTACTTTTATAGAGCCTTACGGTATGAAAATATCTGTTTGGTATCTTACAAACTCGTATGCAACTTTGGCTTTGAGAAGTACTATTTCAGCTGAAATAATAGAGGCAATAAGAGGCATAGAAGATATAAAAATAGCTTACCCTACACAAACTTTGAGGTATCAAATGCTTGAAAATCAAGCAGAAAATCCAATGAGTATGGCTGCACCAAATGCTCAAGGCGTAGCTCAAGGATTGTTTGATTGAAATTTAGTAGCAATAAACCAAAAGTCTATTTCAAAACATTTGGGTGTAGAACTAATATTTTTGATACGCAGGTGATGATAAACAATCTAAAAGATTTTGACATAGTCTCAAATGAATCACTTGCAGATATTGTAGTGATAAACTCGTGTACGGTGACAAATAGTGCAGATAGTAGTGCCAAAAATTATGTAAATAGTTTGAAAAAATTAGCTAATAATCCAAAGATATTTTTTACGGGATGCGGTGTTTGGACAAAGGGTGAGGGACTTTTCAACGACGGCAAGATTGATTCGTTGTTTGGACACTCTTTGAAAGAAGAGATAAACGAGATATTGAAAAAACAAGAAAGAGTTTTTGAACCCGGTAATTTAGAACATATAGATAAAACAATAGTAAGTGAATTTGTAGGTAAAAGTAGGGCATTTATCAAGATTCAAGAGGGGTGCGATTTTAGATGCAGTTATTGTATTATCCCTTATGTAAGAGGTGATGCTAGAAGCTATGATATGAGTGTTATATTGGAGCAAATTTCTACATTGACACAAAACGGTTTCGGAGAATTTATCCTAACCGGTACAAATATAGGAAGTTACGGTAAAAAAGACAAAAATACATCGTTAGCTAAGCTTTTAAAAGAGATTTTTAATATCAAAGGTGTAAGAAGGGTACGTCTAGGTAGTGTGGAGCCTGTACAAATAGACGATGAGTTTAAAGAGCTTTTAAATGAGTCAAAAATGGCAAAACATCTTCATATAGCATTACAACACACATCAAAAGATATGCTTCGTATTATGAACAGACGAAACAAAGTGCTTGATGATTTGGCATTGTTTGAATATATAGCCGATAGAGGTTATGCAATAGGGACTGATTTTATCGTAGGGCATCCAGGTGAAACGGATAGCTTATGGAGTGAGGCTATGCAAAACTTACACAGATTTCCATTGACGCATATTCATGCCTTTACCTACTCAAAACGTGACGGTACGCCGTCTGCAAGTATGAAAGAAATTGTAAAGGGTGATATAGCAAAAGTTAGGTATAATGAACTAGTATCGATTATAGAAAATAAAAATATAGAATTTAGGAAAAGTATAAAAGAGCCTTTGAATATCTTGGTAGAACAAGAAAAGAGCGGGGTGTTTTTTGGATATGATCAGTTTTATAATCCTATAGAAATAACATCAAATACCGATTTGGTAGCTGATTGGGTCGAAATAGGAAATTTTGAAGTACAAAAGGATAAAAATGTTGCAAAATTCTAATAACAATAATAACAACAAAAAAAATCTTAAATTGATGATTATATCATCATCTATATTGTTGGCATTATTTATATATACCATATTTAAAAGTTCTGCTAGTATTCAAGGTAGTAGTTATTATATAGGGATAGTATTTTTATTTGCTTTGATGTTATTGGCATTTGGACTTCATTTTTTTAGAGAAAAAATCAAACCTTTTATACCTCAGAAAGTCTCTAAATTTGAACAAAATCTTACAGATGCTCAAAGTCAAAAATCGGTGACGCAAAGTGTAGATACAGGTTCTATAGAAGTAGTAAAATCTAATATAAAATTTAATGATGTTGCAGGTATAAAAAATACAAAAGAGGAATTAAGTGAAATAGTTGACTTTCTTAATAATCCGAAAAAATACCTTAAATACGGCGTGAAATTGCCAAAAGGTGTATTGCTTGTAGGACCTCCCGGGGTTGGAAAAACACTTATTGCTAGAGCTGTTGCAGGAGAAGCTAATGTGCCGTTTTTTTATCAAAGCGGCGCTAACTTTGTACATATTTACGTAGGTATGGGTGCAAAAAAAGTAAGAGAGCTGTTTGCAAAGGCAAAGTCTGTAGCACCTGCCGTTATTTTCATAGATGAGATAGATGCCATAGGTAAAAAAAGAACAGGTACAAGCAATGACGAAAGGGAAGCTACATTAAACGAGCTTCTTACTTGTATGGACGGGTTTGAAGGGGATAATTCGGTAGTAGTCATCGCTGCAACAAACAAAATAGAAGTCCTTGATGAAGCACTTCTAAGGGCAGGTAGATTTGATAGAAGGGTCTTTTTGACATTACCGTCTTATGAGGATAGATTGGAGATATTAAAACTTTATCTAAAAGGCAAATCACATAATATCAATCTTGAAGAGTTAGCTCATCAAACCTTTACGTTTAGTTCATCTGCATTGGCTACACTTGTAAATGAAGCGTTATTGAATATGATAAAAAGAGGCGGTACGTCACTACTTGAAGATGATATAAAAGTGGCAAAAACAAAGATAGAGTTTGGTCTAAGTGAAAATAAATTTTTGAGTAATGAAGAGCTAGAAGTATTAGCATTATCTAAAGCAACAAAACAATTTATGTCAAAATACAAAGAGGCTATAAACAAATCAATCAAGTCAAAAACAGAGCTTTTGAATATTATCAAGTACCATTTGTCTTCAAGCGTAGCTATGGAAGTATTCAAAAATGAGCCTTATGCAATAGATGCCAAAGAGATAAAAGAGGCATACGAAACGGCAGATTTAATGAAAAAAAGCTATAAAATGATAGATGATACGGACTCTTTAATATCTCAACTTAGAGCCGAACTAAAAGATGAAATCATAGCAAATCAAAGCGAAATATTAGCAATAAAAGATAAATTGGAAAAAAGCGGTGAGATACTATAGCGGTTTTTGTTTACAAAATGAGCAAGAGTTGTTTAATGAGAATATTATCAAAAGTGATTTTTGTATTTCAGGCTTTAGCTACGGAGCTATAAAAGCCGTAGAATATGCCCTTAACTCAGATGAAAGAATAGATAAATTACAGCTTTTTTCACCTGCTTTTTTCAATAATAAAGACGATAAATACAAACGTATGCAACTAATGTTTTTCACAAAAGACAAAACATCATATATCAACAATTTCCTACAAAACGTGGCATATCCTAAAGAGCTTGATTTGAGCCTTTATCTGCATGAGGGTACTTTTGATGAGCTAAAAGAGCTTTTATATTACGAGTGGAAACGTGATGCTATACAATCTCTTATAAATAAAGGGATTTTTATAGAGGTTTATCTTGGAGCTGATGATAAAATAATAGATTCTGCGTTAGCAAGAAATTTTTTCAAAGATTGCGGTTGCGAGGTTTATTTTATAAAAAATCGAGGGCATATTCTTTAGTATATTGGTATATTGGTATATTGAGGCAGATTTTCTTGTCCCCAATACACTAATAATTAATTACTTACTTAAAACGCTTCCCACTCGTCATTTGAACTTTGAGAAGGTGTTATTTTCTGGATAGTAGATTTAGCCGGTTTCTTTGCTTCACCCTTCACCCTTAAATCTGAACCCTTTTTTACATCAGGAACTTTTACGTGTGAATTGCCTTGATTCATAGCTTGAGCTTTTACGCTGTTTTTACCGTGAAACTCTTTTTCATCGGCTGTACTAACTACTAGTTTTGCTATTTTATCTGTTAATACCGCAACATCATGTGTTTGACCTATAATACCCCAAAATATCAATACAACTTTTTGAAAAATCTTATTTGCCTAAATCGGTCTACTTGGACACTGTTTTCAGTTTTACTTGGACACTTTA
>DYJR01000077.1 GCA_020723015.1 Arcobacter nitrofigilis | reverse complement strand
TTACCGTGACCTTGTCCATTACCGTGACCTTGTCCATTACCGTGACCTTGTCCATGAGCGTGACCTTGTCCATGAGCGTGTGAATGTTCATGATGATGGTCATCTTCTTTTATATAAACACCGTAATTTTCATTATTTAACAGTACCAAATCACCGTCGGCGTATTTTACTAAAACATCGTTTAATTCTATCCTCGCATCACCGGCAAAATATACTTTTATATTACTGTTTTGTAACATATTAAAAGGATTTTGCCCCATGTGAGATGTTATAAGTTTTGTAACACCAAGACTTTTTAGCCAAGATACCACGGCTCTACCGCCGTTTGCTTCATTTTTAACTATTTGTGTTTCACCGTTTTTGACCAAAGCAAAATATTTTGCTTTTCCAAACAGCGGAGATACAGCCGTATTTTGTTTGTTTGTTTTGACGGGTATTGCTATCATTTTCTACTCCTTTGTTGAATTTTTGAAAGAAATTTTATATCCTAGATATATTACTATAGGCCAAAGACTAAGCCAAATAAGTGAATTAGTATAATCCATGTCGTACTCCTAATAATTGTGAGCATCAGGTGCTTCTATCTCTTCTTTTGTCATTTGTGTTTTATTCATAGAATACCACGCATAAGCGATATATGCCAAAACAAAAGGTACCATCAATGAAACATAGCTCATCACCGTCAATGTATAATGACTACCCGAACTATTCATAATAGTTAAACTACTTTGCAAATGGTAAGTTGACGGATAATAAGCAGTGTTGTTAAGTCCTACGTTTAGCAAAAGTGCCGTTACGGTCAAAACTACACCTAATCCACCGGTTTTGATATAGCATGTTCTTTCAAAATGGATAGTTACAAACACCGCCAATATAACCATCAATACACCTGTGCCGAATAATCCAAGAACTATAGGCATATCAAGAAAATTAAATAAATATTTAAAAGACTGCATATATACAAAACCGTTTTCGTCTATTGCAAATCCGTTTTTTGTCAAAATCCAAGTAAGAAAGCTAAGAAAAAACATCAAAAATATAACCATATTAAATTTTATAGACCTTATTGCTCTTATGCGAATACCTTGATGGTCTATATTATTGATGAAATACAAAGCACCCAAAATCTTAGCCAAAAAAACAAGGGCAAATCCTAGCAAATAATTTGAAGGGTTAAGTAGGGCTTCAAGACCCCTTAGATCGTTTTGCCAATATGAAAAATTGCGATAATCCACATGAAATTCACTACCGCTAAAAAACGTACTTATAGCAACTCCTAGCAAAAACACCCCAAGATTACCGTTGATATACAAAAATGCTTCGTATGTTTTTTGACCAAAAAAGTTGTGTGGTTTTGTTCTGTATTCATAGCTTACCGCTTGAATAATAAAACAAAAAAGTATTGCCATCCATACCCAATAAGCTCCACCGAAACTCGTACTATAAAAAAGTGGAAATGCGGCAAATAACGCCCCTCCGAATAGTACCAGCGTAGTAAATCCAAGCTCCCATTTTCTCCCTATACTGTTTACTAGTATAGTTTTTTCGGTTTCGTTTGTAGATAGGCTATTAAGAAGGGTTTGTCCCCCTTGAACAAACATCATAAATACAAACAATCCGCCAAGTAAAGATATGATTATCCACCAGTATTGTTGTAACTGTAAAAGAGATAAATTCTCAAACATTAGTGACCTCCGTTAAAGCCAAGGCTTATTTGTTTTGTCATAATTTTTATTTCAGCTATAAGAAGTGCCGTAAAAAGTACCGCAAACATCCAAAACGTAACCATTACGTTTGTACTTGATATATTAGTAACGGCTACACCCACAGGCATCAAATCTTGAATAGCCCAAGGTTGTCTGCCAACTTCTGCTACTATCCATCCGGCTTCGGCTGCTATATATCCAAGCGGTATAGACCAAAGAGCCGATTTAAGGACAAATTTATAGTTTGCAATATCTCTTTTTGTAGCAAGAAATAAAACAAGTGCAAAAAGTATCACGAACCAGCTACCAAGAGCTACCATGATATGAAAGCTATAAAACGTCAAAGCTACAGGAGGTACTATATCTTCAGGTTTGTTTAGATACCCGTACCCAAAATATTTCATATTTGCATCAAGTGTTGCTTTTGCTGTCGTTGCTCTTTCTTCATCTAGTACATCTTTTGAATATTTATATTCTTGAAATGCCTCTATGGCTATTTTCCCTTTTTGGATTTTTTCTTCCGCACTCATAATCCCTTGAGTCTCATTCCCCCATACCAAATCCTTAAGACCTGCCACGTAAGCTTGTGAGTCGTGGTATCCAAGCAAAGATAACGCATAAGGAATCTCAACTTCAAATAAATAAGTATGCTTATCGTTTTGTAGTGTTTTGTTAGGATTTAATGCCCCTATTGCTACTATACCTGCTTCATTTTTCCCTTCATACATACCTTCCATGGCTGCTAGTTTTACAGGTTGCGTCAGGGCTACTTGGTGAGCCGACTCATCACCGCTCAAGATAAGGAAAAACGAGGTGATAAGCCCGAATGTAGCCCCGATAATCATAGATTTTTTTGCCATCCATGAGTCTTTGTTTTTTAGTATTAGATAGCTACTTACCCCTATAACAAAAAGTGCAGATATTACATATCCGCTCCCTATAGTGTGCAAAAACTTGCTAACAGCTACATGAGATAGTATTACATCCCAAAAATTGCTCATTTCATTTCTTGCAGTGTCCGGATTAAACACCATACCCACAGGGTATTGCATCCAACCGTTTGCCACTAATATCCAAAGAGCAGATAGGTTTGAGCCTATTGCAACTAGCCAAGTTGATAGTAGGTGAAATCCTTTGCCGACTCTATTCCATCCAAAGAACATCACCGCAAAAAACGTACTCTCCATAAAAAACGCCAAGATACCCTCAACAGCCAAAGGTGCGCCGAAAATATCACCCACAAACCAGCTATAATTTGCCCAGTTCGTACCGAATTCAAACTCCATTATAATACCTGTCGCTACTCCTATAGCAAAATTGATAGCAAACAACGTCATCCAAAATTTGGTGATTTGCTTCCATCTTGCATCACCTGTTTTTACATATATAGTCTCCATAATAGCAACTATAAATCCAAGTCCCAATGTTAAAGGGACAAATAAAAAGTGATATATTGCAGTAAGAGCAAATTGTGCTCTACTCCAGTTTACCAACGCCTCTTCCATAGCTACCTCCGTGCTAAATTTTCCGATACAAAACTTGCTTTTTCTTCAAAGGTTTTGTATTCTGTTTTAAATGTTTTATCATGTATAAAAAGCTTTAAGACAACCAAGATTACGAAAAGCTTTATAAAAACGATTTTCCATAAAGTTTTCCCCACGGTCATATTTTTAAAACCGTCCATATACATATTATAAGTTTGTTTTATTATCTTCATGGGTTATGTTTGTTTTTATTAATGTATGGAACAAGTTCCGGTATCATTAATTTTTGTTAATTTATTTTGCAAAAACATATCAACAGATTCTTGGACCGTTAAACTATGTTGATCAAAATAAACGTCAAGTCCTGCTTGGGCAAACCCTTTTGCCGGTGAACCACCGATTCCACCGACTATTAAAACATCGGGCTTTAGACTCATTATATTTGCAACAGCATCAGAACATCCACCGCTTTTGTGCCCTGGATTGTCAATTACTTCTACATCTACAATCGTTGTATTATATACGGTTACTATTGTATAATAGTTAGCTTTACCGAAATGTGCTCCTCTTTTACTTAAAGTACCTGCATTTTCATTTGTAGGGAAAATCAATCTTTTTGATTTTGAAGTTGCAAAGGTAATAGTTTGTGGAGTTTGTCTTTTCAATTTACCGACTAAAAATCTATTTAGTACCTCGTATACGTCATCACCGTCTACACGACTTATTTTTTGAATTTTTATACCTATAGACTCTAATGCTTCTTGCATATTGGGACCTACAGCTTGTGTCAAAATAACATCACATCCTTCAAGTTCTAATATGTCTTCTCTATGATGAGCTACTTCGTCACTTGAATGTTTTTCGTGATGGTGTTTATTATCGTCTTCATTTTTATGAGATAAGGCATGTAAATTTTCTTTTATTTCTATTAGATTATCATCTTCAAAAATAGCAAAAAAAGGTGCTCTACCTGTTCTTTTAAAAACTGTTTTTTTGTCACTGTCAACGGGAACTATAATTTTCATTTTATTCTCCTTATTTTGAACATATGTCCGAATTATATAATTATTCTGAACATATGTCAAGTATTTTATATCAAATTTTTGTTAAATTATGATATAATTAAGTAAATATTCCAAATAAATTAAGAGAAATAATGCCTAGACACAAAAATGAACGTACAATAAGCTTTAAACCAAAGATTAACGATTTTGCACCTATCGGCGGTGGAGATGAAAAAGTAAGTTTACTTCCGGAAGAGGTGGAAGCTATATATCTTATGGATTTGCTAGGTCTTTATCAAGAAGATGCAGCCTGTCGTATGGACGTTTCTCGTCCCACATTTGCAAGAATTATCAAAAGTGCTAGACAAAAACTAGCTTTTGCGGTACTAAACGGTAAGAACCTTTATTTACAAAGCGTGGAGGGGGGATATGTACTTGCTTTTTGTTCAAATTCAAAAGATGTTTATTCCGAGCTTTCAGTTGATAATCAATATATCTGTATTTTTGAAGTAAAAAACAAAGAGATAGTCAATAAGATTTTTTTAGAAAATCCGGTAAACACTCAAAAAGCAAAACCGGCTATCGCATTGCCTGAAATATTTGTCAAATACGGTGTTAACTACTTTTTGACGGAGAAAATAGGGGAGGGGTTCAAAAACTCTTTGATTTCAAAAGGTATCACCATAGTCAAAAAAGAGTCTATTACGTTAGATGAGATGATTATATTTTAATCAAACAAACTTTTTTCAACTACCTTTTTTTGAGTTTGAAACTAACCCTATGTATGGGGCTTAGCCCGTATTGTTCCATCAAGTCGGTATGCTCTTTGGTACCGTAACCTTTGTGTTTATCGAAGAGATATTGGGGATAGAGTTTGGCTATTTCGCACATATATCTATCACGACTCACTTTTGCTAGTATGGACGCAGCACTTACGCTTGGTACTTTGGCATCGGCTTTTACCATATGCTCTATTATACTAAACCCGTAAGAGCTATTACCGTCAAAAATATACTGCGAAGCTTCCAAAGACTCCATGATAATACGAAGTGAATTTTTAATACAATAACTTATCCCGTACTCATCTATCTCTTGACTTGAGCTAAAGACTATTTTGTGGTGAGAATTTTCCAAAATCTCATCAAATAAACTTTCTCTTTTTTTCTCACTTAGTTGTTTGCTATCATTTAACCCTTTTATCTCTTTTTTAAGAATCACACCTGCAAATACCATAGGACCAGCAAGCGGTCCACGACCTGCTTCATCGATACCGCAAAGGGAGAGGTGCTGAGGTTTTTTCATACTAGACTCCAACATTTCACAACAACGCCCACACAAAAAAAGGTACGACATTGCACTCTATTTCACCCATAAAAAAAGTTTGTTGCAAGTCGTTGACGCATATTATGGTAATATTTGATACTTTATAAACGTCCAGCAAAGGGAAGATTTTGTTGCTAATTGAGCTTATCATCAAATCGTTAAAAAACGGTATGCAAAGTATTACCGAGTTGTTATACGGTATATAAAAGTCTACGCCGTCAAGGTAGGTTATTTCATTGTATTTTCTGACAAGTTCCAAAAACACCATATTTGAAAACTCGTTTTTGAAATTTTTGCCGAAACTTATAGCGTTTTTTAGTGCATGGTTGTACAAAAAGAGTTTTTTCATAGCTTTTGGTTGGTCGTATTTAGATACAAAAAATATAATATGTTGATCTTCATAAGATTTACAAAGCTCATAAAATCTATCTTTTGAAACTTTTGTGGTACGTTTGAGCTGGTTAAAAAGGTTAAATACCGATGTTTTTTCACCAAATGAGTTGATGATATTTTTGATAGCTTGTAGTTCAAGTTCATCTTTTGTATTTAGTTTTAACATCTCTTGGAGTTTTTTACTTTTTTTGCTATCTTGCAAAGTCATATTTTCGCTAAGGTTTCCAAACCTAAAAAAGTTATTGAAACTTGTGGTGATATTTTGATGTTTGGTATCGTGAGCCAAAAACTCCTCAAAATCAAGTGGCAGAACAAGAATCTTATCAAACCCCTCTATATCATAACTCTTTTTACTTATCAAAACTATATTTTCACATTTTGGTATTTTGATATTTTGCTCGTAATTATCTATAATAAGGGCTTGGATTTGATTTGCGTTTATAAACTCTTGCAGTGATTCTTCTATTTTTGATACGTCGATACGCAAATCGGACAAATCAATATAAAGTCTTTTTTTTGTATTGAAGTTACTAATAAAATCATAGGATATATAAGTCTTACCGCTTCTTGGCGGTCCATATAGAAGAGTTTTGGTACTAGAAATTTGATATTTTCTATCTATGAATTCTATTTTCGGAATGTCAAGTTCAAGTAATTTTTGTAATGTATCCATTTCGTATTCTATAATAAAACAATTTAAAAATATGCGTAAATTTATTTGACAATAGTTATCAATTTGAAAATATATCAAGTTTCTCTATGGCGGTATCTAGAGAATTATTATCAAAACATTTAGGGATGGGAGGATTTATTATGAGTGTACTTGTAATAGGTGGAGATTACATAGAGGCTATAACAAGCTCTTTAAATACTTTGGGTGTAAACGATATTACTCACTGGACTCTTAGAAGTAACAGAGATATGGGGAGAAAAATACCGCAAAAAACGGAATATATAATAATGCTAACAAATTTTTTGAGTCACAATGCCAAGTACAAATTCAAAACAGAGGCAAAAAAGAGAAATATCCCTTTTGTATGTGCAAATAAAAATGAAAATAGCATAATATGTAAATTTTGTGAAATGGCAAATATTTGCCCGAATAACTGCGGTAAGTGTTAAATTTAACCCAGATTATGCAATAGAAATATTGTTCTATAACCATACATTATAGTTCTATCTTCAATTTTGAGTAATTTTTTGATCTAAATTGCTAAGTGTATTTAAAAGGAATTTGACTTTGTTCTACGTTTTCAAATAAATATAATCCCCCAAGAAAAACAAACAACTTTTTAGAAAGTTTTATTCTCTTAGG
>DYJR01000076.1 GCA_020723015.1 Arcobacter nitrofigilis | reverse complement strand
TGTCCAAGTGTTTCTGAAATATGTGTCCAAGTTAGTCCGATTTTTGCATAAATGTAAAGTTACTCAAAAAATATGAACCTCTATTTTTGATAAAAACGGCAGTCGGTTTACAGATTTTGTTTGCTTTAGTTTTTGTTACTGTTGCGAAAGATTCTGGATTGTATTTGACTTTATTTTTGATAGCATCATATATAAGCGTAAATGCTTTTATTTACGGCAATACTACGGCACTTGTACTTGAAAACTTTCCGAAAAATGCCGAGGTTGCTTCTGCGTTGTCCGGTGTGGTACAGTTTGGATTAGGGGCTTTAATATCCACTTTGGTAGTTATGTTTCATAGCTATTCTTTATTTCCCATAGCTTTGAGTTTATTGTTTATTTCGTCAAGTTCTTTTATGATACTTAGATTTTACAAATAAAATAGGATGAAACCTATTTTATTTGCTCTTGTAGTGCTATTACAGCTTGTTTAGAAGCACTTTCTATCAATGTACTTTTATCTTTTTGATACTCTTTGGTTGTCTCAAATCCTAGCACTTTGGTAGAATTTGTCAAAAGTCCGCTTTTTGAGCTTACCATTATACTTTTTTCACCGTTGTGGGCTGTTACGTTAAAAACCATAATTAATTTTTCTTTATCGTCTTTTTTGATTAGATTTTTCTTGGTAGTCTCTTGCTCTTGATATACGGATGCTTTTAGGTTTAGTATATATGTATTACCGTCAAGTAGTTGGCTATCGTTTTTTGTATTATAGATATAAAAACATCCGCTTTGTTTTAGCGACTCTTCAAAGGTAGTTTTTATTTCATCTTTTGTTACATAAAGATTTGTATTTTGGTTTTCTATAGATACTTGATCTATGATTACGTTACTTATGGTTTGAGAACAGATAGAGTAGTTGTCTATATAAGGGCGTTCGATTTTATTGGAACAGCCAACGAAAATTAAAACTGCCAAAGACAAAAATATCAAAGACTTCATGTTGAACCTCTAAAGTATGTTTTTTGGAATTATACCATAATGATTTACAAAAAGAGTCTATTTATCATAGCAAGTGCCAAAGCTATATATAGTACCAAAATAATGGTTTTGTAGTTTTTACTTACGGTTTTTGCTTTGAGTTTGATACCCAAATAAACCCCTGTTAGACTACTTATTCCTATTATCAAACCTTCCGTATAGAGCATCTCTCCTGCAAGACTAAGTGAGCTAAATCCTGCTATAGAACTAAATACGACAAAAAATAGCCCCAAACTTGCCGCATCTTTGATAGGGTAGTGTAAGTAACTAGCTACGATAGGGGTAATCATAATAGAACCACCCACACCTATACTCATAGCTATCATACCTACAAAAAAACCTATAATAAATAACATTAGTTTGTTTTGGGATACCGTGTCCTCTTTCCCTGCATGATGTGATTTGAAGAGTCTATATATAGCAAAACAAAGTACGGCAAAAAAAGTATATTCTAAAAATTCATTCGATACGCTAGTAACAATTATGCTGCTTAGTAATCCTCCGCAAAAACCGCCTATACCTATAATAATGCCGTCTTTTAGTAGTGATTTGTTTTGTTTTGCGTTTAAATAGCTTCCGTAAATGGAGCTAAAAACCATTTGCATTACGGAGATAGCAACGGCTTCTTTCATAACAAAGCCCGTATAAAGTAGCAACGGTACAAGGATTGTTCCACCGCCGATACCGAAAAAACCGCTTACAAAGCCTGTAAGTATGCCAAGCAGTACCAATGATGTCATTTTTGGTCTTTTGTCATCATAGCTTCAATAAAGTTTTTGTAAATATCTTCTAGTTCGTTGTCTTTTGTACTTATATCGATACAAGCTTTATCCGTAAGTGCGTGTTCAAGTATAGCAACACGTTTTAGTAAATAGCCGAACATCTCTTTTGAAATATCAGGCAAGTCGTTGTGGTCAAGAAGGCATTTAGTATCTTTACGCTTGATTATTCTAGCAGGTACTCCAACGGCAGTAGAACAGCTAGGCACATCTGTAATAACTACTGAATTAGCTCCGACTTTACTATTTTCTCCTACCGTGATATTCCCTAGTATCTTAGCGCCTGCACCTATTGTAACGTTTGAACATATGGTAGGATGACGTTTACCGTGACTTAGACTAACTCCTCCCAAAGTAACACCTTGATAGATAAGTATATCATCGCCTAGTACGGCAGTTTCACCGATAACGACACCAAAAGCGTGGTCTATAAATACACGTCTGCCTATGGTACAAGCAGGGTGAATATCGGTATTTGTTAGAAACTGGCTAAGTCCAGATACAAAACGTGCAAGTCGCTTGAAGTTCTTTTTATATAAAGCATTAGCAATACGATAGTTTACTATTGCCCAGATACCGGGATAATTAAAGATTAACTCTAGATTGGTTCTAAATGCAGGGTCATTGTTTTTCGGTAGCGAAAAATCCTCTTTAATTAACTCTAGTAGTGAAATATCTGCCATCAATTAACTCTTTATCGTTTTTAGATATGTGGTATCATTGATAAACTTATCAAGCATTTTATATATTTTATTTTTCTTATGTAGTTTGCTTTTTAGTCTGCTTTTTAGATCAACTACATCATAATCTATATCTTCCAATACGTCTATGATTTTTTGTGAAGTTAGTAGGTTTTTAACCTCTGCACGACCTTTTTTGAATACAACATCAGCTTCCGTAGGATGAGAGAATAGGTTGTGCTTCATACCTAAAATATCTTGATATGCACCAACTAGGAAAAACGCAAGGTAGTATTCCTCTTTTTCCAAATCTATATCATGTAAATATAAAGGTTTTTTGCTATCAAACTCAATTTCACCGTCACTATCACAAGTAATATCCCACAAAGATGCACTTCTTGTAGGTTTCTCATTTAGATGTGTTATAGGCATTACCGGAAACTCTTGCTCAATACCCCAAAAGTCAGGCAGAGATTGGAATATAGAAAAATTTAAAAGATATTTTTCTTGTATCTTTTCATTTATTCTTTTTAATTCTGTATAATCTTTAAGAGACAGTAATTGTATAGCTTTTTTTGTAATTAAGTGTGCCAAAATCTCTGCATTACTTCTATCTTGTAAATCGATATAACCTAAATCAAAAAGAGTCAATACTGATTCAAGATGGTCGAGTGCATCGTGCATAAACTCTAGTGCTGTTTCTTCTTTCATTTCGTTGTATAAGTCATTTAGCTCTTTAATTAGTGGAGGATTTGTATCTTTTAATAGGAGATTTTCCATTTCATACTCTGAAGAAAACAGTTCCAATACAGGCGTTATAAGCACTGTTGAAGGAGCAGCGATAAATCTACCTGATTCGGTGAAAATATTAGGCTCTTTTACCCCTTTTTGTTTTGCAATAAAGTTCAAAGTAAACACAACGTCATTACTAAACTCTTCCAATGAATATGCTCTTGTTCTTTCGAATTGAGAATACTCTATAGCTAGACCGCCACCGATATTGATATTTTCTAGGTTTGTTGCACCCATCTGTTTTAGTTCGGCATATATATGACCTGATTCTCTTAGAGCTTTTTTAAGCGGTGCTATGGTATTCATAGCAGAACCGATATGGAAGTGAATCATTGTCAGTTGGTCAACTAGTTCGTTTTTCTTTAGTATTCCAAAAGCTTCAAGTATTTCTGTAGAACTAAGACCGAATTTAGAGTCTATACCTCCACTTTTTGCCCATACACCGCTTCCGCCGCTATGTAATCTTACTCTAAGACCGATATTCGGACATTCCATATCGTATTCATTATAAACTTCTACGATAGTTTCAAGTTCTTTAAGACCTTCTATCGTAAGTGTGATATTGTATCCCATAGTTTTTGCTATAAATCCAAGGATTATCATCTCTTTGTCTTTGAAACCGTTTACCGTAATAGGTGCATCTTCGTTATTGTATGCCATAGCTAAAATAAGCTCTGCCTTACTTCCTGCTTCAAGACCGTAATTATATTTCTCTCCGCTTTCTATCAAAGGAAAAAGAAAATTAGGGAACTGATTTACTTTCAAAGGGAAAACGGCATTAAAAGTACCTTTATAATCATATTCTTGGATAGATTTGTTAAAAGTTTCATACAACTTATTAATCTGCTTTTCCGTAATATGAGGAAACCTAAGAAGTAGCGGTCCTAAGTGACCTTCTTCTCTTATTCTTGATATTAATTCTTTCAACGAAGGTTTATCTCCGTAATTGACTTTCACTACTCCGTCTTCTATTATGAAGTTGTCATCACCCCATAAATGCATACCGTATCTGTTCAATTATAATCCTTTAAAATTATTAAGTGGTATCGTTTTTTCTTCTTTGGTTCTTAAGTCTTTGATAAAAATAGTATCATTTTTCAATTCGTCTTCACCGATTAAAGCCACTATGTTAGCACCTTGTTTTTCGGCGATATTTAGGTGTTTTATAAAGCTTTTTGACGAATATTCGACAAAAGCCTTATTACTTTTTCTAAACTCTACCGCTTTTGCAAAGATACGCTCTATACCATCAGGAGTCATACTACCGAAATAATATATATTCTCATCTTGCGGTTGATATTTAATCAACTCTAAAATTCTCTCTATTCCTATAGCAAAACCTACGGCCGGAGTGCTTTTACCGCCTAAGAATTCTACGAGTTTATCGTATCTTCCTCCACCTGCCATTGCACTTTGAGAACCTATTTCGCTACTTACGAATTCAAAAGCCGTTTTATTGTAATAATCAAGCCCTCTAACCAAATTTGAATCAATTTCAAATGATATATTATTTTTCGTTAAAATATCTTTTAATATATCAAAATCTTTATTACACTCTTGACATAAATTATGTGTAATTTTTGGCATATCGGTTAAAAGTTCTTTACAGCTTTCTATTTTGCAATCAAGAACTCTTATGGGATTTGTTTCTATTCTTCTTTTACAATCACCGCAAAGATCTTCTTGTATGTTTACTAGTTTTGAAACTAAATTTTGTTTGTAAGTCGGCATACACTCGAGACAACCCAAAGAATTTAATAAAAGTTTGTATTTGATACCGAAAAAATCAAATATATCTTTTATCATTATAATGATATTTGCATCTTCATATACGCTTGATTGTCCAAAAGACTCTGCGCCAAATTGATGAAACTGTCTAAGTCTACCTTTTTGAGGTCTTTCATATCTAAACATTGAGCCTGTATAAAACCATCTTTTTGTCGCACCTGTTTTATCAAATTTGTTTTGAATAAAGCATCTCACTACACCTGCGGTACCTTCAGGACGTAAACACACGTCATTTTCACCTTTATCAATAAATTGATACATCTCTTTATTTACTATATCTGAACTTTCCCCGACACTTCTTTTAAAAAGTGCAGTTTCTTCAAGCATCGGTGTTGAGATAAACGAAAATCCGTAATTTTTAGCTATCTTTGAAGCATTTTCAACAAAATAGGTAAACAATTTGCTGTCATCATCTATAATATCTTTCATTCCTCTTAAGCTTTGGATATTAGACATTACGTCCTCCCAATTAATAAAAATCTAACAAAGAGGCTATAGATTAGTGCTAGTGCAAGGCAGAATTTAGAAGCTTTACAATCGTAAAGCGAGAAATTCTAACGAAGCAATAGTGCTGATATATAGTCTTATAACTACCCTAATACGGCGTTGTCAAATCTTGAAATACGATGTATTACTGCGATTTTCCGCCTTGTCTTAGGACAGTTCTAAAACTACTTTTTTGTTTTTTCTTAATTGGGTGGACTTACGAATTCCTTTATTTCCTTGTGAATTTGTTCTATATTTAACTTTGCATCTATAAATTTATAATCAATACCTAGTTTGATTATGGTTTTTTTCATTTGATTTTGAATATCTATCAAATAATCGACCCCTCTTAACTCTATAGCATCATTTTCTTTTTGAGAAAGTCGGTATATCAGCTCTTCTTTTGATAATTCAAGAAGTATGACTTTTTTCGGTATTGTGTTGGACGTAGCTATCAGATTTAAAACCAAAGTCATCTCCATAGGAAAATCTTTTGCATAAGCTATACCTGATACTAAACTTCTATCGCTAAATATTAGTTTATCCATATTAGGTTTTATAACCTCTTCTATATGCTCTGCACGGTCTGCCAAAAACAAAAACATCTCTGTAATTTTTGATTTTGCTTCACCGCCTAACGCCATTTCTCTTAGCTTAAAGCCAAGCTTTGTAGCTCCTGGTTCTTTTGTAAAAACTGCATCCTTATAAGCTTGTTTTAAAAGCTCGAATTGAGTAGTTTTACCGGCCGTATCGATACCTTCTATTGCTATATACATTCTAAAACCTTTTGCGGAACCAAGTGTGATACGTCTCCGCCGAATCTTAATACTTCTCTTACTACCGTAGAACTAACAAAAGCATTTTGTAAAGTAGGCATAAAATATACCGTGTCTATTTTGCTATCCAAACTGGAGTTTGTATATCCCATTTGTAGTTCATATTCAAAGTCGCTAACAGCTCTTAGCCCTCTAACTATAGTATAAATATTTTCTTGTTTTGCAAAATCGACAAGTAACGTATTAAAAGGCTTTACGCTTACTCTAAGACCTTGTGTGGCTATTTGTGCAAGTTTAATCCTTTTTTGCAAATCAAACATCGTATTTTTTGTTTTTGATTCTGCTACGCCGAGTACTATTTCATCAAATACGTTTAAGGCTCTTTGGATAATATCTAAGTGACCGTTTGTTATAGGATCAAAAGTACCGCAGTAAATCGCTTTTTTCATTGTGTACCCCATCTTTTGTATAGGTTGTTTTCAATACCTAGCAAATCAAACCATTTCCCTATCAAGAAATTTTCCATATCATGTAAAGTCTCTTGATTTGAATAATATCCAAGAACAGGAGGTGCTATTATGACACCTAAATTGGATAACTTTAGCATATTTTCTAAAGCAATCGATGAAAAGGGCATTTCTCTAGGAACTAGTATAGTTTTTTTCCTCTCTTTTAGCATAACACTAAAAGTTCTTGTGATGAGGGCATCTGCTATACCTACGCTACATTTTGCAAGGGTGTTCATAGAGCAAGGTAGTATTATCATAGCATCACTTCCAAAGGAACCTGAAGCTATAGGGGCAGAGATATTGTCATCTTCATAAACGGTATACTGTGCAATAGCTTGTAAAGCATCTTTATTTTCTTCACATTGTATAGCTGTTTTAGCACTATTTGATATTACAATAAAAGGGTGCACGTTGCTCGGCAAAAGGCTTATGAACTTAAGCCCTAATTTAACACCGCTAGCCCCTGTAATTGCTACTACTAATTTCAATAAAAATCCTTCATATAATATATTTATCAATCAAAGTTTAAAATATTGATTGAGGTTCTAT
>DYJR01000075.1 GCA_020723015.1 Arcobacter nitrofigilis | reverse complement strand
GATTGGATTGAGGAGCAGATTAAAGAGATAAGTTTATTATTTTAAATGGTATAAACTTTCAAGTGATGTAAATGTGGACTATTATAAAGAAGCAGATGCTTTACTCTATGAAGCAAAAGTAGTGCGAAATTGTGTCATATCCAACGTGGAGAGCGTCTCCACTTTGGATTGAGTTTTATTTTTGTAGAGTTTGAAGATACTCGTGAACGCCTTGTACTTCTTCTTCCGAGATATTAGCAAAAGGTGCCATCAAGAAGCCCATACCTCTATCATAAGTACCGCCTTTATAGCCTCCTATTGAATTTGTCATATCTTCTAAAGTAAGAGTGTTAAGAGGTCTTGATTTACCGTAAGCTCTTTTTTGACCTTGGTCACCGTGACAGACGGCACATTTATTTGTAAATAGATTTTGCCCTACAGTTTTTAATTCAGCTTTAGTCATAGCTTTTTTCTCTGTTACCGTAAACAGTGAAATACCTTTGTCTGCATTTGCAGAAGTGCCGTCTGTTTTGATATTAGCTAATTCACCGTGATATTTTTCAATCAAAGTTTTTAGTTCAGCACCCATTTCACCTTCTAATTTAAAACATACACAGTCACTTGAATTGCTTGAAGCGTAAAGTGAAGTTGCAAGTAGTGTAGCCGTTGCCATTTTTAGAAATTTCATTTGTTGTTCTCCTATTGTTTGGTGTATTTGTATATTAGTGTATTCGTGTATTCGTATATCGGTAAGAGTTATTATGAACTTTTCTTACCAATGACTAATTCCACCAATTACCAATTACTAACTTTCTATTCGTATCATAGCAGGTTTTTCTTGAATAAAATCAAGTTTTTCGATTTCTTTCAATGCTTTAATTATATCAGACTCTTTTGACTTGTGAGTTGCAAGTAAAAGATTTGAAAAACCGCTTCCGAGAGGTTTTTGTAAAATCTTTTCTATCGAGATACTACATTTTGATAAAATAGAAGCTACGCTAGCTAAAACACCTGTTTTATCTTCTACTTTTAGTCTTATGTAATAATTTGTTTCTATATCGTTTTTCTCTGCAAGGGTAAGTCCGCTTTCTAAAGGTTTATTAAAGCCTAACATAGGTGAACCCTTGCCACGTCTTGCAATATCTATGATATTTGCTATGACTGCACTTGCAGTTGCATTTCCGCCGGCTCCGGCACCGTAATACATAGTCTCACCGACTTTGTCGCCTACTACGCTAATACCGTTCATAACCCCGTCAACTTTTGCTATCATCTCTTTGTTAGGTATTAGTACCGGGTGAACTCTAAGTTCTACAAGCTTCCCTCTTTTTTTTGCAATTGCTAAAAGTTTGATAGAATAGTTAAACTCTTTTGCAAATTCTATATCGCAAGTGGTTATGTTTTCTATACCCTCTATCAAAATATCTTCAGGCTTTGCATCAATCCCATAAGCAATAGATGCCAGAATAAGAAGTTTGTGAGCAGCGTCATATCCGCCGACGTCAAAAGTAGGGTCAGCTTCGGCATATCCAAGTTCTTGAGCCTCTTTTAATACATCTGCAAAAGAAGCCCCTTCATTTATCATTTTTGTTAGAATAAAGTTACAAGTACCGTTTATAATCCCTTTTATAGATAAGATATGGTTTGCACTCAAACCCTCTCTTAAGGCATTGATAATAGGGATACCGCCGGCAACACTCGCTTCAAATTCAAAAGGTACATCTTTTGCTATTTCTTCAAGTTCGTATCTATGGTATGCGAGTAATGCTTTGTTTGCCGTTACTACGGCTTTACCTCTTGCAAGGGCGGTTTTTGCTATTTCGTAAGGTTTTTCGACTCCACCCATAAGCTCAACTATCAGGTCGATATTTTCATCATTAAGTGCTATATTTACATCATCCGTTAGCGGTATATCCACATCTCTTTTTTTAGCTAAGTTATTTACGACGCCTAGAACCGGTACTATTTCTACACCTGCTCTTGCTTTTATTACTTCAGAGTTGTCTTTTAATATTTGTACTACGCTACTTCCAACGGTTCCTACACCTAAGATTGCAATTTTCAACATTTCTTACCTTATGAGTTTAAATATTTTTTGATATTTTTTGCCGCTTGTCTAATTCTTTTTTCATTTTCTATCAAGGCAATTCTAACATAATCATCACCGTAGTGACCAAACCCTATTCCTGGACTCACTGCAACTTTTGCATGGGTTAGAAGCTCTTTTGAAAATTCTAGCGATTTAAGATGAGCTTTTTGTTTTGGTATTTTTGCCCATATAAACATACTAGCTTTCGGTGCAGTCATTTCCCATTCTGCTTTATTAAATGCCTCAACCATTACGTCTCTTCTTTTTTGGTAAGTCATTCTTATATCTTCGACACAATCTTGCGGACCGTCAAGTGCTACCGTAGCGGCTACTTGAATAGGTGTAAACATACCGTAATCCAACCATGATTTGATTCTTTTTAGAGCATTGACAAGTCTAGGATTTCCTACGACAAATCCTACCCTCCATCCTGCCATATTATAGCTTTTACTTAAAGTATAGCTCTCGACTGCTACGTCTTTAGCCCCAGGAACACTTAAAATAGAAGGGGTTTTATAATCATCAAACGCTAAGTCTGCATAAGCTATATCACTTATCACGTAAAATCTCTCTTTTTTTGCCATTTCCACAAGTCTTTCATAAAACTCGGGAGTGACCGTAGCACTTGAAGGGTTGTGCGGGAAGTTTACTACTACGTATTTTACTCTAGGGATTGATTCGTTGATAGTTTTTTGTAAATTTTGGAAAAATAAATCTTCATTTACTTCGTATTTTTCATTGAATACAAGCTCCATTTTGTGTACCGCAGCACCTGCAAGCATAAACGCATAAGAGTGGATAGGGTAAGTAGGATCAGGAACTACGGCAACGTCACCAACGTTTACGATAGCTTCTACAAGGTGAACATAACCCTCTTTACTTCCTATAGTAGCAACCGCTTCAGTTTTGTAGTCTAAATCTACGCCGTATTTTCTTTTGTACCAGTTACAAATAGCAAGTCTTAGCTTATCAATACCGGCTGATGCGGAGTATCTGTGTGCTTTTGGCTTTCTTGCAGTCTCTACAAGTTTATCAACTATATGTTTGGGTGTAGGACCGTCAGGATTTCCCATAGAAAAATCTATAATATCCTCACCGTTTCTTCTAGCTTCCATTTTCAAATCATTAACAACAGCAAACACATAGTTTGGAAGTCTTTTTAATCTCTCAAATTCAATTTCATTAAACACTTTTTACCCCTTGATTACTAGAGTCAATCCTCTTTTAATATTTATCAGATTATATAAATCACCAATTTGAATATATTTTGTTCCTGCCGGAACAGCCGATTTTATACCGCTGAAAGTCTCTTGTTTTTCAATAACATACAACGGATTTAATTTATCATCATAAAAAACAACATATGGAAACCAATTATCAAGTTTTTTACTCATTATGTTGATTTCACTTGCTCTATCTATTTGTATTAAATAAGGTTTTAGAGGTTTCGGTAATGATATTTTCTCATCTATTGTCACAAATAAAGCATCGCTAACGATAGCATTTTTCATATCTACCTTGTATATCCAAGCTTCATTGTCTTTTTTCGCAATATCAAGTATTCTCACTTGATTTTTTGTCAATTCACGAGAAAGTAATATCGGGTCAACTTTGTATTCCGTATTTAGTACTATAGAAATTTTTAAAAAATTTTCTTTAGAATTTTTTTCTATATTTTGTATGAAGTAGTATTGATACCCCATAGAACTAAGTACATTCCTTATTATGTACACACTACTTAATGCCACATTATTTGTATGAAATTCAAGTGTAAAATCTTGCGGGTCTACAAATTTTAATTTCAACAAACCATTTTTTCTAAGTTCTTCTAGAACAGCAACTACGTTTAGCTCCCCTCCTGCAAGAAATTTATTCTCGTCTTGAAATAGTACATTGATTATATTTTTGTTTTTGTTGTATTCATTATAGCCTATTATATCAGCTATTTTATCGTGCAATACAGAGGCATTTAATACACCTAGTATACAAAAAAATAAAAACAATACCTTTTTCAATATTAACCTTTTAGCTGATGTACTAAAATTGCGGTTGCCACCGACACGTTTAACGAATCGAATACTCTAGCCATTTTAATAGAGACTTTGTGATCTAGCTTTTTGATTACTTTATTATGCAAGCCGTTACCCTCACTGCCAACTATAAGTGCAATTTTATTCAAATTATGTTTAAAGTTTTTTATATCTTCACCGTCCATATCTGCACCTACCAGTGAAAATTGTTCAAATTTTAGCTGATTTAGTAAATCACTTATATCAAAATGGATTGCTATAGGCATATTTAGTGCACTTCCTGAACTTGTACGAACAAGTTGCTCCATTTTTACATCTCTTATTCCCGTGATTACTATACCGTCTACACCAAGGGCATAAGAAGTTCTGATGATGGCCCCTATATTACCCATATCTGTCAAAGAGTCTAAAATTAATAAAAATTTACCTTTTTTAATCTCATTAAGAGTAGTAAATTCAAACTCTTTGATTTTCAAAAAGTATCCTTGATGATTTCCTCCATGTGCTAATGCTTGAGCTTTTTTGCTATCAAGTTTTATTATCGATTTTTTAAGCCTTGAAAACTTTGAAAACAGTTTTGGCTCTATATTTTTAGAGAACATAACCTCTTCTATTAAATCACTGTGATTATTGAGTACGAAAAGTACTATTTGTTTACCGTATATTATCATTTTTAAATTTTATCCAAAATTTCCTCATAAGCAACTTTTACGGGGATACCTTTTAGTTTTGCTATGAGTTTAGCTTTTTGTTTAGGTGGAATATCTAAATCTTTTATATCATCAAATCCAAGTAAAGCTCCGTTTGATTGGACACCTTCTATTATAACTACCCATTCACCTTTTGGTTCTTTATCTTTTTTGAAAAGTTCGTAAAGATTTTTTGCACTATCTTTATAAATAGTTTGATACATTTTACTTACCTCTTTTGCCATAAAAACGGTTCTTTGTGAATCTATAGAAGATAACTCTTTTAGAAGTTGGGTCACCCTTTTTGGAGATTCATAAAGGATTGTTACAAACGGATAAGAAAAAATATGCCTTAATTCCTCAAGTCTATTTTGTTCTTTGTGTGGTAAAAAACCGTAAAATAAAAACTCTTTATTATCAAACCCACTCATCGCATAGGAAGTAATAGCTGCATTTGCCCCCGGGAGTACATCATAAGGAATTTTGTTTTTTATACAATATTCTACTATTTTGGCACCAGGGTCACTAATACAAGGCATACCCGCATCACTAACATAAACTATGTTTTGATTAGTATCTATATTTTTTAGTTTTTCTAAAAAATCGTTTTCATTGTGGGAATGTACAGAGATAAACTCTTTTGGATTGAATGTTTTGTCAAGTCTTTGTGAGATAAGATTTAGAAGTTGTTTTGTGACTCTTGTGTCTTCACACAAAAAAACTTCTGCACTCTCCAAAACCTTTAAAGATCTATAAGATATATCTTCAAGGTTTCCTATTGGAGTAGGTACAAAAGTTATCACTTTTTTGTGAGATTATTTCATAGCGTATTTAGCTTTGAATTTCTCAACTCTACCTGCAGCATCAACCATTCTTTGCTCACCTGTGAAAAATGGGTGGCAAGAAGAACAAATATCAACTTTTAGGTTTTCAGTATTTGATTTTGTTTCAAATGTGTTTCCACAAGCACAAGTTACTGTACAAGCTTTGTAATCCGGGTGAATATCTTTTTTCATTGTCATTTCCTTTTTGACTGTTTTATAGCTATATGTAAGACATTTTACATTTTAAAATTCAAAATTATACCAAAAAATACTTAAAAATTTCTTTTTTGAGTGCATTAATCTCATTTTTTTGATGAAACGGGAGTTGCGTTTTGTTAAAAGTTCTTTGTCTTTTGGCTAATTGTGCCGTGTGAGT
The DNA here is from genome assembly GCA_020723015.1 of Arcobacter nitrofigilis. Lineage (GTDB taxonomy): Bacteria > Campylobacterota > Campylobacteria > Campylobacterales > Arcobacteraceae > UBA6211. The sequence goes on along the minus strand of DYJR01000075.1, from coordinate 1,438 downwards.
TGAAATAAGCTCACACAAATCTTTTTTTGCCACTTTAGCATCAAGATAGTCTAAAACTTCTATAATGCCTATGGATTTCATTGAGTTTAGATTTCTATTGTATTTTTTTTCTAGCCCAAGAACCTCTTCTATAAGTCCGTTTTGTATCATTTTTTGGGTACGTAAAAGTATTCTTTTTCGTAACGTTTCCACATCCCATTCGATTTCAAAGATATTTATGTTTGTTATAATAGGTTCTTTTTTGTATGTTGCAAAAAATTCACTAGGAGTAAGATTTGACGATAAATATATATTGTAAGCTTTTTCTATTCTATATGTGTCGTTTTTATCGATTTTTAGCATATATGTAGGGTCTATTCCTACCAATTTATCATAGGCTTCACGGTGTGGAATATCAATGGTTTTATTTATTGAAGAGTCATTTGAGCTTAGACCTTCAAGTAAGGTTTTGAGATAAAAACTACTTCCACCCGTGATAATAAGATTTTTATCGTTGTTTCGTGCAAAATCGGAAGCTTCTTCATAACACTCTATAAAGTCTGTAACTCCGAATTGATATGACGGATAGACTACATCTATCCCGAAATGTTTTATTCCGGACATTTCATCTTTCGTCGGTTTTGCAGATGCTATATCGATCTCTTTATAGACACTTAGTGAGTCAAGAGAAAGAATAACTGAATTGGTTTTGAGTGCTACTTCTATGCTTAGGTCGCTTTTACCTGAAGCCGTAGTTCCTATTATTGCTATTTGTTTCATAGGTAGTATTTTAGCTTTTGGGAGCTTAAGCTTTGTAGTACGATACGGGTGTTTTTTATTATTTTGTAGTTTTCTGCTCTTGTTATATCTTGAGGATATTTTGGTTCTATACTATGAAGAACTATAATATCTATTATATGTTTATCCATTACCCATCCATATTTTGTGTCTTGGATTTTGTTTTTCTTAAATAGGTTAATCAACTCGTCCCTTGCTATTATTTGCTCTTTCAACAGTTTCCTTGATTTCATTTTATGGGTATATTATATTTATAAGTGGCATTATACAAAAAAATTTATATAAATTGTCTATAATTTTGTAATGCTTTGTAATTCTTTATAAAAAAAATTGTATTCTGTCGTTTAACTGTTGTTTAATAAAGTTTTGTTAAAATTTATGAAAAACATAAAGGATACTTATGAGTAAACTAAATAGTGAACCTACTTTAGACAAAATTGATGACTATAACAATAATGAGTCTAAAGAGAAAAATAGGACTGTAAAGCTTGTTATTTTAGGTATTTTGGTAATAGGTGTTTTATATTCCGGTGCTAAATATTATTTTAGCGACGTGAGTGATTATGTAGGTACTGAAGAGACACCCGGGATAAATACGGCTAGGAATTAGTATATTGGTATATTGGGGTAGATTTTCTTGTCCCCAATACACTAATAACTA
>DYJR01000074.1 GCA_020723015.1 Arcobacter nitrofigilis | reverse complement strand
AGAAAATCCCTAAACAATGGGGATTAGAGAGGTTTTTTATCGGGAATGTCCGTTTGAAGAAGCTATAATTTGCCTATCATCTTTTACGAATATATATACTATTTTATTAGAGTGGGTAAATTCATTTAAAATTGAGTCTAAACTTGCATAATCTCTAGCAACTACAAGCGGTAATAAAGAAGCTTTTATATTTGATTTTGTTTCACTCAGCTGTTTTATAGATTGAGAAACAAGATGGCTCTCTATAAGTCTAGAACTGTTTGCTATAAGCAAACTAAGCATCACCACTTCAATCAAAACAGAAAAAGCTATTAGTTTAAATCTTAAACTTTTGTAAAACTTCATTTAACTCCCAAAAACTTCTTTGTATCTTCCAAAACAGGCATAATATCGTCCAAATCTTTTTGTGAAATATCACGATACCCTCTGTAGCCCGTTTTTTGAAAAAACTCTATACCTTTTGGAGATGATTGAAAATCCAACAATACTATTTTTATTTTTTTGTACTATTTCACTCGGCAATGATGAATTTGCTATGGTAAACAAATGCGGCATCGCAAAGTCTGATTCTAAAATTCTTATTTTACGTTTTATATTATCATCAGTTAGTTGTTTGACCGGCGTATATGTAGTAATTGCAGCATCATTATCACCCAAAACGACACTCATAATAGCACTTGTGTGTGATTTTGCGTTAACCAATGTAAAATCTAAATCGTTTTTAAACCCTTGGTCTATAAGAGTCTTGATACCGTCTATCGATGATACGGACAAATAATTTGACAATGATACTTTAGTATTTTTCAAATCACCTATTTTTGAATATTTACTATCTTTAGATACTACAAAAATCGGTCTTAACTCGGTATCGTATCTCACAATAGGTATAAATCCATCGTTAATATGTAATAATCCAAAATGCGGCCCTGTAATAACGATATCAAATTCCCCGTTTTTTGTATCTTCAAAAAATTTTTCATAACTTGACGAAGTATAAATTTCAACCTCCCTATTTAACCGTGAAGACAAAAATTCTTTTAAAGGTTGATGAATAGTTAGTATTTTTAAAGTATCGGTATATGGGATAACACCTATCTTAAGGTTTTGTGCAAACAAAATATTAAAGAAAAGAGAAATCACAAAAACGATTTTAAAGACTTTCATAGCACACCATCCTATAATAAAACACTTTATTACAAAATATTAACACTAATGAACTTTATTATCCCTTATTGTTTGACTATATTTGATAATTTAAATCAATTCAATATTATCATCGTTAAGTTTAATTTGTTTACAGTCTATCAAGCTCGTCAAGGCTTTTTTATAGGCTTTTCTACTAAGTCCGAAAGTCTCTTTAATATCTTCGGGAGAACTTTTATACGTAAAGTTCATCTTTCCACCGTTTTGTGCCAATATATCCAAAACTTTTTTTGTATCGTTATCAACTGATGCTTGACCGACAGGCTTAAGTGCTATATCGACTTTGCCGTCTTCTCTTATTGATTTAATATACCCTACTTTTATATCTCCGACTTTTATATTTTCAAATACGTCACTATGAAACAAAAGTGCGTCATATAAGTCATTTACGATCACCTTATATCCCAAGTCTGTTCTTTTATAAACAATAAATTTGACTTGTTGATTTTTCTCAAGCCCTTTTGTGCTTTTACTTAAATATTTCGTATATTTGTGATTTCCTACTATCCTATCGGTTTGTTCGTCTATACAAACTCTAAGAACCATTTTCATACCTACTTTAAAAGGTATTTTTTGCATCGACTTAGGGACGAATAAATCCTTCGGTAAACCCCAGTTTACAAACGCTCCATGTGGACTTAAATCAACCACTTCAAAATATCCAAACTCATCTACCATAGCTTTTGGCATAGTAGTAACGGCCACCTTTCTATCTTCCGAGTCTGTATATACAAACACCTCTACCTCATCACCTATTTTCATATCAGGTGTTATATAGCCGTTTGGCATCAATACCTCTTGTAAGTCTTCGGAACAAAGATAAAATCCGTTGTCCGTTTGTCTATTTATGAAAAGCCTATTTTTATACCCTATTTTTATTGTTTTATCCATTGTTTTTACTTGCCAATTTTAATTTTGTTTTTGATTTTAATACGCTAGTGAGATTTTCAAATAGCGATGTTTGTGTTGCTACCGGATTTAGATACAATATGGACTCATCAAGCACTACTTGAAATATAGCCAAATAAGGTATGTTTACTACGCTTCCGAAATTTTCTTTTCCAAAACCTGCCTCAAATTCAAGATAATCATCATACAATTTCAATGACTCAAAACTATAATTTGCAAGCATAAACATCGGGAAAGGAGATAACTTATTTTTTATTACACTCGGTAACTCTGGAGAGAACTGAACTGCTTGAACATTTGAAGTTATGCCGAATTCTATTGACTCTTTAGTTAAAAACGATATGATCTCCTTAACCTGTTTTGATACTATTTTGTGATAATCACTACTTCCTATAACATCTAAAATCATCCTATTTTTACCCCTTCTAATATATCAAAATCTCTCATTGCATTTAAAATAGCAATTTTCTTTCCGTTTTTTAACATCTCCACCGTAATATCGGCAGTTTTTAATAATCCGCTTTCTATATATCTTTGTCTGCATGTACCTTCTAGGAGAGGTTTATTCGGAGTGAGCCATTTATCATCTAAAAATACGGCAATATTTGCAATAGAAGTATCGGTTATAAAACCGTTTTTGACTATTATTATATCATCAAAATCTCCTTTTTGCTCATAAAGTTCATTTATACTATCCCTATTTGAATATTTGTATTTATAATCTATATTATCATCACTCATTAATTTCAAAGACTTAATATCTTTTTTCGTATATGGAGAAAAATCTATATCAATAATTTCATCAGCATATACCAACTTGCACTTCAAAAGTTTTTTAGAAGGTATTTTTATATAATTAGCAATATCTAAAGTATCGCTACACCCAAATAACTCTTGTCGTGTACGATTAAATCTTTCATTATGATAATCCAAATTAACAATATCTCTTTCTACACATTTTATAGTTTCAAACACTTTCATGATAAATAAACCTTTGATATCAATTCATCATACTCGGATAAATCGTCACTATCTAGCGTAATACCGCCACCGCTTTTATATACTAGACCATCCCTAGTTTTCTCTATGTATCTTATCAAAACTCCGCTGTCAAAACTCTTACCGTCAAAATATCCGAAAATACCGGTAAAAAATCCTCTATCGTAATCCTCGATTTTTTCTATTATCTCTAATGTTTTCTTTTTAGGTGCTCCGCTAATAGAACCGGCAGGAAGCAAACTGTCTAGGATATTACCTATATTTGATTTCCAATTATTATCAAGCTTACCTTTTATTTCTGAACTCACCTGATATAAATTCCCTTTCGATGTACTTATCTCATCGATATAGCGAAATTTAGTCACTTGTACGTTTTTGGATATAACGGATAAATCATTTCTAAGCAAATCAACAACCATAATATGTTCGGCTAGTTCTTTTTTGTCATCAAGAATTTTTTGCTTTGCATTGGGGATATCTGCATTTATGGTACCCTTCATAGGGTAAGTAAAAACTTCATTATCTATTATTTTAATAAATCTTTCAGGGGAAAAGCAAACAAATTTATCTTTATAAATCAATTTAAATTTTGCATTCGTGATATTGTAAATCTCTTCTAACGTCAACTTACTACTGATTTTAGTAGGTGCGGTAAGGTTTAAGAGATAAGTGTTTCCGTTTTTTATCTCTTCTATAACATAATCAAATTTGAGTTTGTAGCTTTTAAAATCTATGGGTTGAATCATATCAAAACATATATTACCTGTATGTTTCAACTTACTATTTTCAAGAATTGAGAATTTGACGCCGGAAGTATCTTTGCAAGGATTTTTTATAATATCTATATATGTTTTATCAAAATTTATTACGACCAAAAAAGGTATAGAGCTTTCACCTAGATAATTAAGCTCATCAACGGCTGATTTATTTAAACTTAACACCAATCATACCGCAGAAATTATTTCCGTCATAAAACTCAATCCTAAAAGTTCTATTTTGTTTATCCATAGCAAATCTTTCTATAATATCAGAACGTTCTATAACAACATTATCTTGACTCTTTTTGTCTTTACCTACAAAACCTATCACGTTAACCCTGATACCTTTTTGCGGTAATACTTTGAAATTCTTCTCAACTTCTACTATGTCACCGAAATTTATCTCTTGCTTTTTACCATCAATTTCAAGTTTTGCACTTTTGATTTCACAGTTAAAATCAAAATATTGTGGATAAACGGTAGCTACCCTCATATGCCCTATATGAATATCATAGTAATTATCTCTTTTTACTACGGAACCTAGAGGATGAGAAAACTCTATTTTGTTATCGGATTTTTTCATAGGTACGTATCTTGTTGCAAACTTCACATCGCTCAAATTTATAGTAAATCTATCGTTTAATTTCAAAGTACCGTATTCATCGATACTTTTTTGTACAGCTTCACGAGTGAGATCTATATTTTTTGTATATTCTATACCCATAACTTGCATCAATGCTTCAAAAGAACGAAGCTGATAAATCACTTTTAAATCAAGTTCCGTTATATTTTTGCTTGTTTCTACGGCTATTGCAGGTTTTAGATTGGTTATAGAAAAATATGTTAAAGATTTTTGCATAGACTCGTCAATATCTTTTGTTTCCGTATTTTTTATGCTAAAACTATGGTGATTTTCATGTAAATCTTTATTTAAAATAGACTCCATTTTACCGGTAATCTCATCCAAATTGCCGAATTCAACATCTTCTATTTTATTTTGATCGATGATATACGACTGCCCCCAAGCAGAAGGATTGAATATAGAACTTTCCCATTTGTGTCTATAAAATCCTCTCCCGTCATGAAGATTAGAGACAAAAGCAACTTCAGGAAGAGTAATAATCTCCTTTATCCTTTTTACATGTTCAAAATCAGGGTCTTTATCTTCTATTGAGGCAAACTTTCTATTCATATCACCGTATTTACCGCGTTGATTTGCAACTATACTATCAAAATTCAAATTCGGTACTATATAAACCGACCCTTTTGTAATTTCATAATGTTTTAGCATAAGTACAGGTGCAAAATATCCACCGGGTTCATCGCCGTGTATTCCGCCGATAACTAACAGCGTAGGAACGGACGGGTCACCTTTTTTTTGAAAAAACGAAAAATCTCTCTCGGCTGAAAATGCTAAAGAACCCGTAAAAAATATAATTAAAAATAAAATCTTTTTGAACAAACAAAACCTCTAAAAGCTAAAATTAAGTGACATTTTACTATACTTTTACTTAAAAACATTTAGCTTATTTATGTTACAATTATCAAAATCAGAACTTTAGGCTTTTTATAATGAAGTACCTTATATCATTTATTTTGTTTATCCAGTTTTTATATGCCCATCCTCATGTTTTTGTCGATACCGAACTTGAAATAGTTATCAAAGAAAAAAGTGTGAACATCAATGTATTGTGGCATTTTGATGAGATGACCTCACAACTTATGATAATGGATTTTGATAGAAATAAAAACCATATTCTAGACAAAGATGAGATGAAAGAAATCAAAGAAGTTGCATTTGACAATATGAAAGAGTTTAATTATTATTTTGAAATTGGACAAAATAAAACAAAAGTCAAGAATATCAATCCTCAAAATTTCAATGTTATAGTAAAAGATGACATTATCACATATAGTTTCGTGATTACGGTAAACAACATAGACCTAGCAAAAGAACAACTACAGGTAAGTTGCTTTGATGAGGATAACCTGATAGGATTCTTTTTAAAAAAAACATCAAAAGTGAAAACAGAACTAACAAACATCAAGTTAAAATCCATAGAAACAAAGCTTATAGATAGGGATTTTTATGTTGCCGATGTATTACATATAAATTGGAGCTACAAAAAAATATGAGTGAATTATTCGGACATATCATTTATCATATAAATTCATACCAAAGAATATTAAATACGGAAATAGCATCATCTTTCAGGCAGATTGATGAATCTGGCTTGTACGGTTCGCTTATAATAATAGCTATAGCTTTTATTTACGGTGTCATACATGCCGTCGGTCCTGGACATGGGAAAGCTTTAGTAGGAACATACTTTTTATCACATAAAGAAAAAATATCCAGTGCATTTAAAATAGGCTATATGGTAGCGATTATTCATGCTATTTCGGCATTTATACTAACATTTGTAATTTATTATATGATAGAGGGTATTTTCTCAAAAACTTTTAATCAAAGCGTAGAAGTCATGTATAAAATATCAGGTATTTTGATAATATTTGTCGGTTTTTATTTGATATATGAGTTAAAAAAAGAGTGGAATAAAACCGATACTATAAATACGAATAGATTAAAAAAGCCTTATGTTTTAGCACTATCGGTAGGAATTGTACCTTGCCCTGGAGTTATGACGATTTTACTTTTTTCTTTAACTCTAGGTCATATCATAACAGGTATCTTTGCAACCTTAGCTATGAGTATAGGAATGGGGCTAACCATATCGTTAAGCGGTATCGTAGCGGTAAAAAGCTCTCAAGTAGCAGGGATGAGTCAAAAAGTATCTAAGACATTACAAATAATCTCCCCTATTCTCATCATAGGTTTAGGTTGTTTTTTGATATTATAAAACAATCATGCCTGTACCTAAAACAAACATTATAAAAAGAGCAAAAAATTCAAAAATACTGAATAACTTAGGGTTATTTGACGATTTACTTCTTGCGTTAATTGACAAAACAGCACCGATAAATATTACGAAACTCATCCCTAAGCTCATAAACAAAGCCGATATAAACCCTATAAAATACAATTCTTTTGATAATGCTAAAATAAAAATCATTACGGTCCCTGGACACGGTACAAGCCCTGTACTCAATATTACTCCCAAATCATTTTTTTACTATCTTCAATTTTACAACTTGCACATACACAACTCGGTTTATGGATACTAAAAACCATACCGTTCTTCTTTACTTGTTTATTAAAGAATTTTATTTTAATCAAATAAAAAGCTATTGCAACAATCACTAATCCTAAGATTTTTGTTACATAAAATGATACGTCATCAACAACATTTAATAAAAATGTTTTTAATACGTAATATATAAAAAAGTTAGTATAAAAGCAGAAAAAGCATGAACTAGCCCTATAAGAACAGATATATTTAAAGCTTTTTGGTAATCTTTATTTGTAGAAAAGACATATGCCGCCACTAAACTTTTGCCGTGTCCAGGTCCTATCGCATGAACTAAACCATAAACAAAAGAAAAAAGTAAAATAAATACAACGGAAACAAAAGAATCACCTTTTTGTACATCATCTATATATAGAGATATTTTTTCATTCGTATAATATATTTATCAATCAAAGTTTAAAATATTGATTGAGGTTCTAT
>DYJR01000073.1 GCA_020723015.1 Arcobacter nitrofigilis | reverse complement strand
GGTATAATTTTTTAGGTCAAAAAATTGCACTTCAGATTTAAATTTTGGGTAATGTTGTCTTTAAACGTATTTTTTTCAGAGTAAAAAGGTATAAAATACGCACTCAATCTATAGTAACTTATATGTATCAATTTTTGAGTAACATAAGCTTCGTCTTTGATAATTAGCTTTCGACTTTTTAAAAGTTGTACTTATTCTTGGTATGAAAGATGGGGTTTTCTATAAGTAATCATAAGCACTCCCCCGTTTGCACTTTTACAAGAGGTAGGGGAAGTATGTTAGGATAATTATAAACTAAGAAAGCTTTGATTATCTTTAAGTTTGATTTATAACAAGACCGGTTTTGTTTTGAGTAAAACATCATTTATATATTGCCTTTAGTCTAGTGAAGTATGTAGTTTGTAATACTGAACTTGATTTGATAATTATAATAATTAAAATTACTAATTATAACAAATTTAATATAAATTAACTACCCACTAAAATCTAATTTTCTTGACTCAGGTCAAAGACTTATATCTACCCTTATAGATACAATTACTTAATTAATCTAAGAAACTTCTACTCTTTGATTATGAATCGATAAAAAAGGAGGACAACGAAATGTCTTTGAATCGTAGAGATTTTTTGAAAAGTTCAGCGGCAGCTAGTGCGGCAGCAGCTATAGGCATGACGGTACCAAGCAGTTTGAGTGCTCAAGCTAGTGCAGCAGAAGCCGGATGGAGATGGGATAAGGCGGTATGTAGATTTTGCGGTACTGGATGCGGTATCATGCTTGCTACAAAAGAAGGTAAGATTGTTGCCGTAAAAGGTGACCCTGCAGCTCCCGTAAATAGAGGACTTAACTGTATTAAGGGTTATTTCAATGCGAAAATTATGTATGGTGCCGATAGGCTTAAAACTCCGCTTTTAAGAGTAAACGACAAAGGTGAGTTTGATAAAAACGGTAAATTTGCTCCAGTATCTTGGAAAAGAGCTTTTGATGAGATGGAAAAACATATCAAAAAAGCACTTAAGGCAAGCGGTCCTGAAGGTGTCGGTGTATTTGCATCAGGTCAATACACAATTATGGAAGGTTATGCAGCTCTTAAAATGATGAGAGGTGGATTTAGATCTAACGCATTTGACCCGAATGCAAGACACTGTATGGCTAGTGCGGTTGTCGGTTTTTATCAAACATTCGGTATAGATGAGCCAAGCGGTTGTTATGATGATATCGAGCTTACCGATACTGTTGTAGTATGGGGTTCAAATATGGCTGAGATGCATCCGATTTTATGGTCAAGGGTAACAGATAGAAAACTATCAAATCCTGAACGTGTAAAAATCGTAAGTATCCAAACATATACACATAGAACTTCAGATATTGCCGATATTGAGATTATTTTTACTCCAAATACGGATACTGCTCTTTGGAACTATATAGCTCATGAAATAGTATATAATCACCCTGAAGCTATTGACTGGGATTTCGTAAAAAAACATATAATTTTCTGTTCACAACCGGTAAATATCGGTTACGGAATGAGAAGAGACGGTGAAAAAGCTCTTAAAGATGGTAAATATACCGAAAAAGAGATGGAAATTGTAAGAAAAGAGATGCAAACAATCGTATCTGATACGGAAGGTCCTGCACTAGAGCCGTTTGGTTATAAGACAGGTGATACTATGAAACACAATCCAGGTTCACTGGCTCACTGGGAAATCTCTTTTGAAGAATATAAAAAATTCCTTGCTCCTTATACTGTTGATTATGTTGCAAAAATCGCAAAAGGTGACCCTGATGAGAGTTTAGAACAATTCAAAGGTAAATTAAAAGCTTTAGTAGCACTTTATATAGAAAAAGATAGAAAAGTAGTGAGTTTCTGGACAATGGGTATGAATCAACATACAAGAGGAACTTGGTGTAATACATTGTCTTACAACGTTCACTTTTTATTAAATAAACAAGCAAAACCAGGAAGTGGAGCGTTCTCTCTTACAGGACAACCGAGTGCTTGCGGTACGGCTAGAGAAGTCGGTACGTTTACACACAGACTTCCAGCGGATATGATGATTGAAAATCCAAAACACAGAAAAATTTGTGAAGATGTATGGAAAGTTCCAAACGGTACAATCAATCCTGTCGGTGTACAACATATTATAAAAATCCACAGAGATATAGAAGATGGATTAATCAAATTTGCATGGGTTAACGTATGTAACCCTTATCAAGATACTGCTAGTGCATCTCATTGGATCAAAGCGGCGCGTGAAATGGATAACTTTATCGTAACAAGCGATGGATACCCGGGAATTAGTGCAAAAGTATCTGACCTTATCTTACCTTCTGCTATGATTTATGAAAAATGGGGTGGATACGGAAATGCAGAAAGAAGAACTCAATTATGGAGACAACAAGTATTACCGGTAGGTGATGCGATGAGTGATACCTGGCAATGGGTTGAATTATCAAAAAGATTTACGGTAGCCGACCTATGGGGTGAATGGGCGCCGAGCGGTCCAAGAAAAGAGAAACTTCCAAGTGTTATCGAAGAAGCTAAAAAAATGGGCTACAATGAAAAAACAACTATGTATGAAATTCTTTTTGCAAACGCAAGAGCTAAATCATATAAATTAGACCAAAACGACCCTGTACAAAAAGGTTATGATAACACTGAAGGTTACGGCGATTCAAGAAACGTAGTAGGAAGTGATGGACAAGTATTTAAAGGTTACGGTTTCTTTATTCAAAAATATTTATTTGAAGAATATGCAGATTTCGGTAGAGGACATGCTCATGACCTTGCAGACTTCGATACATATCACAAAGTTAGAGGACTTAAATGGCCGGTTGTTGACGGTAAAGAGACTCAATGGAGATTTAATACTCAATACGACCCTTATGCTAAAAAATACGGCGCAGAAACCGGACATACGGAATTTGCATTCTACGGTAGCTTAGCAAAAGAATTACCGTACGGTGATTTAAAAGGTGTAACAAATAAAGAGAAAACATCTTTGAAAAACAAAGCAAAAATCTTTGCTAGACCTTATATGGATCATCCAGAAAAACCGGATGCTGAATATCCAACATGGTTATGTACCGGAAGGGTGTTAGAACACTGGCATAGCGGAACTATGACTATGAGGGTTCCTGAGCTTTATCGTGCAGTACCTGAAGCATTATGTTATATGCATCCGAAAGACACTGAAAAATACGGTGTAAAACAGGGTGAGTTTTGTTGGGTTGAGAGTAGAAGAGGTAAAGTAAAAGCAAGGGTAGAAACTAGAGGTAGAAATAGACCTCCAAGAGGACTTGTATATATGCCGTGGTTTGATGAGAAAGTTCTTATCAACAAAGTTTGTTTGGATGCAACTTGCCCACAATCAAAACAAACAGACTTCAAAAAATGTGCAGTTAAAATTTACAAAGCATAAAAGGGTATATTGGTTTGAACAATATTAATCCAAAAAGTGTTTTGACAAACAAAAAAGAAGAGAATATGGAAAATTTAACAAGCAAAAGTAGAAGAGAATTTTTCTTAAATATTTCAAGAACGGCAGGGCTTGCCGCTCTTGGCGGTTTGGTGTGGAGTGCTTACGTTGACGAAGTCAAAGCAAGTTCACTCACCCTAAGACCTCCGGGGGCATTACCTGAGGATGAGTTTTTGAGTACTTGTATAAAATGTGGTATGTGTGTTTTGGCGTGTCCTTTTGATACTCTAAGACTTGCACGACCGGGAGATAATAAACCTATGGGAACTCCGTATTTCGTAGCAAGAGAAATTCCTTGTTATATGTGTCCTGATATTCCATGTGTTCCTGTATGTCCTACAAATGCTTTAGATGAAAAGCTTGTTAGTACTGACGGGAAATTGGATATAAACAAAGCAGAAATGGGTGTAGCCATTGTAGATACTCACAATTGTATAGCTTTTTGGGGTATTCAATGTGACGCTTGTTATAGAGCGTGTCCATTGCTCGGCAAAGCTATATTTTTAGTTCATGAAAAAAATGAGAGAACCGGAAAACACGCATTTTTAAAACCTGTTGTTAATTACGATATTTGTACCGGTTGCGGTTTGTGCGAAAAAGCTTGTGTTACGGAAAAAGCAGCTATTACGGTAGTACCAAGAGAAGTAGTCATCGGAAGACCGGGAGATTATTATATCAAAGGTTGGGATAAAGCTGATGAAGCAAGACTTGAAAACGCTACAAGCGAGATAACAAAAACAAAACTTAGCAAAGAAAAAGCAGTTGATTCTTTAAATGATATGGGAGGATTGTTAGATGACTAATTTTATATATAAACATCGATTCCTTTTTCTAAGAAGAATCACTCAAATATCGTTACTATTGTTATATGTGAGTGCAAATATTTGGGGCTTGAATATATTGGTAGGCAACTTAAGTTCATCATTATTTTTAGATACCGTCCCTTTGTCCGACCCTTTTGCGATATTGCAGATGCTAAGTGCAGGGGCAATATTGGGGCTTGACGTTATAATAGGTGCTTTGATTATTACGACTTTTTACCTGATAGTAGGTGGAAGAGTTTTTTGTTCATGGGTATGTCCCGTAAATATGATTACCGATTTGAGTAATTACATAAGAAGAAAAACAGGGCTTAACAAAATACAAAAAAAACAACCTGCAACTAGAAGTATGAGATATTGGGTTTTAGGACTCTCCTTTGTAATATCTTTTATTCTGGGAGTTGCGGCGTTTGAGCTTGTTTCACCTATAGGTATGATACATCGTGGGATTATATTTGGACTCGGTTTTGGTTGGGCAGCGATGCTTGTTATATTTTTATTCGATTTGTTTGTTTTAAAAAATGGTTGGTGTGGTCATATTTGTCCTCTTGGCGGTTTTTACGCAGTAGTTGGCAAAATGAGCTTGATTAGAGTAGATCACAAAGAAGATAAATGTACCCTTTGTATGAAATGTAAAGAAGTTTGTCCTGAAAATCAAGTATTGTTTATGGTTGGAAAATCAAGTGAACAAGTACTAAGCGGTGAATGTACAAACTGTGGTAGATGTGTGGAAGTTTGTGATGATGATGCTCTTAATTTTTCAATAAGAAAGTTTTACGAGGAGAATAAGCAATGATAAAGCATAAAATAGCAAAACTAGGTATTAGTATTGTTGTAGTGGGATTGTTGGTAAGCGGTTGTACAAATTCTAGCGTAGCTAAAAAAGAAGAAGTTGTAAAACCTGCATTATCGGCAGAAGAAATAGGCTTAAGAAAAGTTAGTGTTTATGAAGACGCTTCAGTTGCGGATAAAACACAATATGCAGACAATGTAGCAGGAAGCGGTATTAAGTTTAAAAGAGCATATCAAGATGCTCCACCGATGATTCCTCATGATACTACTGGTATGATGGAAATTACAAGAGATAACAATCAATGTGTAAGTTGCCATATGCCTGAAGTTGCGGTAAGTATGGGTGCTACCCCTGTCCCTCCTTCGCATTTTATGGATTTTAGACCAAAACATAAACTTGTTGACGGTGAGAAGTTTGTTAAAACGGTAGATAATATGAAAAACGAAGTATCTATCAAAAAACTTGATGATTTATCGGCTGCTAGATTTAACTGTGTACAGTGTCATGCTCCGCAAAGTCAAGGTGAAGCTCCGTTAAATGTTTTTGAACCTGATTTCATAGACAAAGACGGTACTGCAAAATCTAACTGGAACGGTGATAGATTATTGGAAGGTTTAAATACCCTTGGAAAATAATTCAGGTAGAAGAGAGCTTTTTAGCTCTCTTGCTTCCAAATTCGGAAGTAAAAAAGTGGCAAATGCAAAGGTCGTAAGACCTCCTTATTTTAGTAGTGAAAATGATTTTTATAAAGAGTGTGCAGATTGTGACGGTAAATGTGCCTCTTTTTGTAAAGAACATATTATCATAATAGGTGAAGATAAAACCCCTTATCTGAATTTTGACGTTAGCGGTTGTACATATTGCGATGATTGTGCTTTGACTTGTGACAGAGATGTTTTAAAGCTTGAAAATAAGAAAAAAATAGATGCAAAGTTTAAAATAGACATACTAAAATGTATGAGTTGGAATCAAACCATGTGCTTTAGTTGTAAAGACCCGTGTTTGGATAATGCTATAAAGTTTTTGGGTATGTTTAGACCTGAGATAAATAGCGAACTTTGTACAAACTGCGGTTTTTGCGTCAAAGTTTGTCCGACGAATGCTATTATAGTTGATGGTTGATGGTTGATAGGATTTAGTAAAGGAGAGGTGTAAAATGGAAGAAACGGAAATAATCGCTCATATCGAGTTAAAAGATGATAATGATTGGATAATAAGAGTTGTTGATACGACCGATAATGAAGGGTATATTTGTGAAAGCATAGATGAGTTTTCTTTTGCGGTAGCTCAATTAGGCGGTAAACACGACAACCTAATATCGGTAAAATGGTCAAAAGACCCAGATGTAACGCCAAAGCATTTTAATGAAGTAGAAGTCGGAATAAGGAAGTTGCAAGAAGTTTTAAACGGAGGTGAGTGATGTTAAGATTAATCATAAGCTTATTGTTTATATTGAATTTAGGTTTTGCACAAGTGAGTGTTGAACCTAAAATGAAAGTGATTGCAAGCGGTGATGTTCAAGATATGGTTATTAGTGATAATACTCTTTATGTTGCCACCGATGCAAGTAAAGTAGATATTTTTGACTTAAACACAAAGACACTTATAAAATCTATCCAAATACCCACTATCAAAGATTTTATGGGTAAAGAGATAAATTCAAAAATTTACTCGGTAGATGTTCTCGGCAATGTTATTATATTCGTCAGTGAAGGTGAGGGTGGATATAGAGTTCTTTGGAAATATGCAGGTGAAAAACTAGAAAAGTTGGTTGATACGAATAAAAAGCATTTTATAAGAGAGGCTAGATTTGTCGATAAATCAAGGGTTTTGATAGGGTTATTGACAAATGAGCATATTATGTATGATATAGCTCAAAAAAAAGCGATATACAATACCCAGTTTAGTACCTCTTCTTTTTCCGATTTTACGCTAAGTGAAGATAAAACAAAATATGTAACAACCGATGAAAGCGGAATAGTTAGAGTGGTCGATACCAAAACATCAAATGTTCTTGAAGAGTTACCGGCTAAAAACGTAGATAGAGTCTATCAGCTAGATTACAAAAAAGGTGTGGTTTTGACTGCCGGACAAGATAGGAGAGCTGTTGTATATAAACCGTTTGGGACTTATTATTTAGAGTTTGATTTTTTACTTTATGCAAGTGCTTTGAATACAAACGCAACACTCGGTGCGGTAGCTTACAATATTCAAAACGACGTGCTTGTATTTGACGTAGAGTCAAAACAAAAGCTTTATAGTTTGACCGGTGCAAGGGCGACTATTACAAAAATCTTGTTTGTGAACGATAATGAGTTCTTAGTAAGTAGCGATAGCAAACAGATTAATTATTATAAATTAAAATAAGGAGTTTAAGATGAATATTTCAAGTATAGTAGTACAAACTACGCCTAAATTTGTGGAAGAAGTTGTAGAGAGTTTGAAAAATAGCGGTGTATGTGATTATCATATGCACGATGAAAAGGGAAGAATTATAGTTACCATAGAAGGTGAAGGTGTAAAAGAGGAGTTAGCAAAACTAAAAGTTATTCAAACGCTTCCTCACGTGGTATGTGCAGATATGCAAATGGCATACAGTGAAGATGAATTGGCTCAAAATATAGAGGTTATGGAAAATGCAGATGCAGTTCCTGCAGTTTTGCTT
>DYJR01000072.1 GCA_020723015.1 Arcobacter nitrofigilis | reverse complement strand
AGAACTATAATGTATGGTTATAGAACAATATTTCTATTGCATAATCCGGGTTTAATTTTACAAGTAATATGTTTAAAAATATTACACACCAATTTAGACAACCTTTAAGCATAATATCGGTTCATGCTAGTTCTTTAAAATTAAAAATTGATTTAGGTGAACAAATTGATAATGAAGAGATAATTTATTGTTCAAATGATGTTATTAAATATGTTAATTACTTATCAAACGGTATGAGTAATTTTGTAGATTTTTTATCTATGGATGAAGCTGAAACAAGTTACTTTTATCTCTATAAGGTATTAGATAATTTTTATAGGTTAATTTCCTTTGACTGTAAGAATAATTTCATAACTTATATTCAAAATATAGATAATCTGGTTATGATTAGGGGAAATATAAAACAGTTTTTATATATATTATTGAGTATTTATAATTTCTCAAGTGATGTAATGAATAAGAATATGTTGAAAGAAGATAGTAAATATTTTTTTATTGACTTAAAACGTATGCAAGAAAGTTTAGTAATAGTGATAAAAGATAGTTCGGAATATATTTTTTATTCTGATGAGTCTGAGTTATTTAACTTTTATATCACGAATGATTCAAAATATCTTGGATTGTATACTGCAAGACAAATTATTAAAAATTCGTTTCGCGGTAGCCTATTTATAAAAAGTTTGGAGTATTACTATGAAAACAAAAAATTAAAAGGGATAGAATTTACAATCAAAATCCCTATATAGTCTTAGCAGTCAAGTTTTACAAGTATTTTTTTGAGGATTTTTTCAAAAGTATGTTTTTCTGAGTCATCCAAAACTCCAAACGAGTCCAAAGTAATTTGTACTATATCATCAAAAGCTTTTATGGTAAGTTCTATCCCACTAGGAGTGATAAATACTAACATACTTCTTTTATCTTCTTTTGAAGGTACCCTGTAAATCAAGTTTTTTGATTCAAGCTTTTTTAGTAGTTTTGTCATGCCGCCAGATGAGAAAATCATATTTTCGTAAAGTTCTGTTGGTGTTAGTGGTTTGTTTTGACATAATAAAGACATCAAAACATCAAATTCAGAGATATTTAAACCGTATTTTGAATTAAAAAGTCTCTCTTTTTGTTCCGTTAAGATTTTGTTTACAAGCATCAACGGTAATCCGACATCAACTACAGTTTTGTATTTCCCATAGTGTTCCGAAAGTCTTTCTTGTAAAAATTTATGTTTTTCTTCTATAAAACTCAATATATCACTTTTCAAATCAACACCTTTTCGACTTTTGTAATTGTATTTTATAATTTTTTTCTTAAAAAGTATATATATTTATCTTCCTAGAAAGATAAATTAAGTTATAGAGTGTTACAATTTTACAATATGATACTGCTAGGAGAGTAAATGAGAATTCAAAATAATAAATACATACAAGCGCTTTGTGTAGGGTGTTTGGTATTTGGGCTATCTGGTTGCGGTGAAAATAATACGAATTCAGATAAAGCACAACAGGGGCAAAATATGCCGCCTATACCGGTGAAAACGTTTAAGGTAGAGCATAAAAATATAGTTTTGGATAAAACATACTCGGCTATTATTAAACCTTATGAACAAGTTGAAGTTATAGCAAGAGTACAAGGTATTTTGGAAAAACAACATTTTGTTGAGGGTTCTTTTGTAAAAAAAGGTGATTTACTTTATACGATAGAACAAGATACCTATCAAGCAAAACTTGATGTGGCAAATGCAAATTATAAAAAAGCGTTAAATGATTATGATAGAGCTAAAAAACTTTATGAAACAAAAGCTATAAGCGATAAAGAGTACGACACGTTTGTATCTGCTTACGAAAATGCAAAAGCAAATCTTAGATTAGCGGAACTTGATTTTGAGTACACTACCGTAAAAGCTCCTATAAACGGTATTGTAGGTATCAAAAAGTTTGATAAAGGAAACTTTATACAAGCTAATACCTTTTTGGTTAGTATTACTGCTACAAATCCGATTAACGTTGAGTTTTCAATACCTAAAAGTGACGTAAATAGATATTTAAAACAGTTCAAACAAGCTTCTACCGAAGTGAAAATAGTTGATGCTAACAATAAAGAATCATCAATAAACGGAAAAATTAACTATATAGCACCTCAAATTGACGTTAGTACAAATACGTTGCAATTAAGAGCAAAGTTTGATAATAGTTCAAATGATTATATCGTCGGTGATTTTGTACATGTTGCAATAAAAGGTTTACAGATTGAGAACTCTATAGTAGTTCCTGAACAAGCTATATTACAAACACAAAACGGGGCTATAGTTTATGTGGTTGCAGACGGTGTTGCATCACCGAGACCTGTTATGTTGGATGTTCTGACAAAAGACGGTATGGTAGTAAGCGGTCCGTTACAAGACGGTGATAACGTGATTATAAACAATATAGCAAAAGTAAGACCTAACTCAAAAGTGGTTCTTGTAGAAGGAAATTAAAATGTTCTCCTCATTTTTTATAAAAAATCCGGTATTTTCGGCGGTAGTATCCATCATAATACTACTTGCAGGTATTGCTTCTATGGTAAGTTTACCAATAGAACAATACCCAAGAGTTGTTCCACCGCAAGTTGTGGTATCTGCAGTTTATCCCGGGGCTAGTGCCGAGACGTTATCAAAAACAGTTGCGGCACCTCTTGAAGAACAAATCAACGGTGCAAAGAATATGATTTATATGAATTCTAGTGCCGATGATAGCGGAAGAGTTAGTATAAATGTATTTTTTGAAGTGGGTACAAACGCAGATGATGCAAAAATAGATGTAAACAACAGAGTTCAAGCTGCTATTTCAAAGCTTCCTGAAGCGGTGCAACGTCAAGGTGTGAGAGTATATGAAAGGTCTCCAAGTATGTTGCTTGTTGCCGTGATATATTCTCAAAATAATACTCACGATACCACGTTTTTATCAAATTATGCACTTATTAATATAGCAGATGAAATAAAAAGGGTAAACGGGGTAGGGGACGCGACAATCTTTGGAGCTAAGGATTATTCAATAAGATTATGGATTGACCCTAAAAAACTAGCTTCATATCAATTAACACCTCAAGACGTAATATCGGCTGTTAAAGACCAAAATGAGCAATATGCAGCGGGTAAATTTGCTTCCGAGCCACTTAGTGAAAAACAAATGTTTACATATACTATTTTGTCACAAGATAGAATGGCAACACCTGATGAGTTCGGCAATATTATAATAAGTGCGAAAAAAGACGGTGGAACATTGAGGGTGAAAGACGTAGCTACAGTAGAGCTTGGGTCTAATAGCTATAACCTTATCACAAAGCTTGACAAATCTCCTGCTATACCTATCGCAGTTTTTTTACAATCAGGTGCCAATGCACTTGATACTGCCGATGGTGTAAAAAAGGTTATGGAAGAGGTTAAGGCTAGGTTTCCAAATGACGTAGCCTATGAGATACCTTATGATACAACCGATTATGTAAAAATATCTATACAAGAGGTTATAAAAACTTTTATAGAGGCTATTATATTAGTTGTGGCTGTTATTTTCCTATTTTTACAAAATTGGAGAGCTATGCTTATACCTATACTTGCCGTTCCTGTTTCTATAGTCGGAGCTTTTGCAGGTATGTATATGTTTGGATTTAGTATCAATCTTTTGACATTATTCGGTCTAGTACTAGCTATTGGTATTGTTGTGGATGATGCTATTATAGTTATTGAAAACGTAGAGCGTCATATGCGTGAAGGGATGAACCCAAAAGAGGCGACTATGCAAGCGATGAAAGAGGTTTCAGGTGCATTGATAGCTATTGTTTTGGTATTGTGTTCCGTATTCGTTCCTGTTGCGTTTTTGGGTGGTTTAACAGGTGAAATGTATAAACAATTTGCCATAACCATAGCGGTTTCCGTTGCTATTTCAGGATTTGTGGCACTGACGCTTACTCCGTCACTTTGTGCAACTATTCTAAAACCGGTACACAAAGAGCCTACAGGGTTTTTTAAATGGTTTAATAATATGTTCCAAAAGGCTACAAACGGTTATAGTGCAGTGGTACAAAAAAGTATCAAATACGGTTTAATCAGCGGATTATTGTTTATAGCTTTGATATATGCAAGTTATGATATGTTGAAAATGATGAAAACCGGACTTGTACCTCAAGAAGACCAAGGAACTATTTTCGTATTTAGTTACAATCCTCCGGCTGCTTCACTTAATAGAACCGAAGTGTTGACGGACGCTATATATGATACCGTGGCAAAAAATGATAATGTAAAACACGTAGTATCATTTACCGGACTTGATTTTATGACCTTTGCGGAAAAAACAAATGCAGCAGCTACTATTATCAAACTTAACCCTTGGGATGAAAGACCAAACCCTTCACAACATGCCGGTGCTTTGGCAGGTGCATTTGGAGGACAGATAATGGGTATCCCTTACGGGTTTTCTATACCTGTTCTTCCACCTCCTATTATGGGAATGGGACTTGCCGGTGGTTTTGATATGTATGTTCAAAATAGAGCAGGGGATAGTATGCTTGAACTTAATAAATATGTTCAAGAAATCATCCAAAAAGCAAACCAAAGGGGTGATTTAGTAGGTGTTAGAACTACGCTAAATACTATGGTACCTCAATATAGAGTAAGCGTAAACGTGGAAGAAGCAAAAGCCAAAGATGTTAGTGTATCTGATATTTATAACACACTTAGTGCCACTTTGGGGAATTATTATATCAATGATTTCAATCTATACGGCAGAACTTATAAGGTAAATATAGGTGCTACGGGAGATAATAGAAAAGGTCCTGAGGATTTGAATAATATCTTTGTAAGAAATCAAGCAGGAAACCTTATCCCTATAGGCACCTTAGTAAGCTTTGAAAAAACAGTCGGGGCTGATTTGGTTGAGCGATTTAACCTTTTCCCGTCGGCAAAAATTTCGGGACAACCGGCTCCTGGATATAGCTCAGGTCAGGCACTCAAAGCCATAGAAGAGGTGGCAAAAGAGGTATTACCTGAGGGCTATACTATAAGCTGGATAGGGACTGCGTATCAAGAGAAAAAAATAGCAAGCGATAGTGCTTTGGCATTTGTGTTCGGTATTATACTTTTATATTTGATTTTGGCTGCTCAATATGAAAAATGGTTGATGCCTATTTCTGTTTTGATGGCTGTACCTTTTGCAATATTCGGTGCTATAATAGCTACTTTATTAAGAGGACTTGAAAACGATATATATTTTCAAATCGGGCTTTTGGTTCTTGCCGGACTTGCAGCAAAAAATGCTATTTTGATAGTGGAGTTTGCAATGCAAAGGGTGAGAGATGGATTAAGTGTACATGACGCGGCTATAGAAGCGGCAAAAATAAGACTTAGACCTATTATTATGACATCTTTGGCATTTACTCTTGGTGTCGTGCCGCTTGCTATTAGTAGCGGTGCCGGAGCTGCTAGTCGTCATGCCATAGGTACCGGTGTAATAGGCGGTATGTTGGCTGCTACGTTTTTGGCTATCGTATTTATACCGTTATTTTATATTTGGGTTTCAAAACTTGTGATGAAAAAAGGGGCAGAGCAATGAAAAAATATACATTATTAGTATCGGGAATGTTTCTTTTTAGCGGATGTTCACTGCTTCATCGAGACCCGAATATTCCTCAAGTGACATTGCCTATTACGGCTACACAAACAAGCGATGAAAAGGCTTTATTGAACGATAAATGGTGGGAAAACTTTAATGATAAAGAACTAAATGCTTTTGTGGAGTATGCTTTGGCAAACAACAGTGACTTACAATCAGCCGTTATCAAAGTGGATAAATTTAGAGAGTTTTTGAATATCAAAAAAAGTGAGCAACTACCTCGCGTGGATGCCTACGGCGGAGTAGACAAAAAAAAGGTGAGTCAAAACACTCCCCCTTCGTATCAGGGAATGACATACGAAAGTTATAATTTGGGACTTAGTGCTTCATTTGAAATAGATTTATTCGGTAAGCTAAGCAATGCCAAAAAAGCTGCTTTTGAAGATATGATGAGTCAAACGTATCTAAAAGAGCTTGTGTATCAAAGGGTAATTAGTGATTCTATCATAGCTTATTACGGACTAAAAGCAAATCAAGCACTTTATGATACGGCAAAGCAACAATATCTTGATGAAGAAGAGATATATAAAAACATAAAAACAAGATACGAAAACGGTTTTGAAAGTAGAGCAACGTTACTTCAAGAGGAGTCTTTGCTTGAGATGACGAGAGATAATATGCTTGTGCAAAAAGAGGTATTGGATAACTATAAAACGGCAGTTTCAATCTTAATAGGCAAAGATGCAAACGAGGTGTTTGATGCTACCAATACAAAAGTAGAAAACACGGAATATAACTCTATGAATTTACCTGTGCCGGTAAATTTACCCTCTGATATATTGAACAAAAGAGCAGATATAAAATCGGCAGAGTCAAAGGTAAAATCTAGTGCATTTTCCATTAGCGTTGCTAGAAGTGCTTATTTCCCGTCATTTTCTTTGACAGGAAATCTTGGATATATAAGCGGTGATTTGGATAAACTCGTAAGGTCTGATTCTTCGGGATATACAATAGGTGGAAACATCTTATCTCCTATTCTTGATTTCGGTAAAATAAGTGCCAACGTAGAAAATGCCAAAAAAGACCAACAACTAGCCCTTATTGAATATAAAGATACCGTGAGAAAAGCATTTGGAGATATTAAAAATGCGTTGGTTTCTTACTCTACAAATAAAGAGCGATTTATGGCTCAAGAAAAAAGATACGAAGCTATAAAAGAAAGACGTGATATAGCAAAAAATCAATATGATAGTGGATATATAAGTCATATTGATTATTTAACCGTAAGAAAAGAAGAACTTAGCGTTGCCATGCAAAAAGAGAGAACAAAATTTGAAGCTCTCAAATCGGCTGTTAATTTGTATTATAATCTAGGTGGCGGTTTTGAAGCTAAAAACTAGCAATAAAAAAGCAACGGTATGAAAAAAACTACGAATCATATCAATCTTATAATATTACTGGCAGTTTTATCTGCCTGCCGTAGATACTTATATCCCCGCTATTCCTACGATGGCAAAAGAGTTTGGAGTAGGGATAGATAAGATAGAACTTACATTATCCATATTTCTTATAGGCTTTGCTATAGGGCAGATATTCGGCGGTGTAATATCAGATAATATCGGTAGAAAAAAGCTCTATTATCGGACTTGTGGGATTTGCATTTTTTAGCTTTTTGATAATATTTAGTTCAACTACCTACGAGCTATGGATATATAGATTTTTAGAGGCATTTTTCGGCGGATTTATTGTAGTAAATGCAAGTGCGGTAGTTAGAGATTTGTTCAATGCAAAAGAGTTCGCTAAGGTATTTGCACTCATAGGGAGTGTAAGAAGTCTAGCCCCTTTACTCGCTCCTGCAATAGGAGCTTTTATAATACACTTTTATTCTTGGCATACGGTATTCGTATTTTTGACTATTTATGCCGTAACGGTAGCTTTGTGGGTATATAGAGATTTGACTGAAACATTTACGTACAATAAAATAAATCCTATAGAATCATATAAAATAGTGCTAAGAAACAAAAAGCGATGCAAATGATGTTTGTACTTGCGCTTGGATTTTCAGGTATGTTTACTTTGATAGCAAAATCTCCGTTTATTTATATGGAATATTTTGGTGTGAGTAGCGACTTGTTTCCATTGTATTTCGGTGTTAGCATATTGGCTTTGATGGGTATGATTAGCGTAAATATGCCTAAATCGGTCTACTTGGACACTGTTTTCAGTTTTACTTGGACACTTT
>DYJR01000071.1 GCA_020723015.1 Arcobacter nitrofigilis | reverse complement strand
GTAAGTAAATATGCAGTTTTACTGTTTCAAATAGCGTTTGTCGGAAAAGTTATCAATATTATGAGCGGCGGGATAAGTGAAAGAACTAGATTGATACCGCTTACGATATTTACTATAATTATGGCTTCAGTATTATACCCTATGGCTGTAAACTGGACTTGGGGAGCAAATATGCTAGAGGGTACTTTCCTAGAGCTTAGTATGTATGACCTTGCCGGTTCAACGGTTATTCACTCTACCGGCGGATGGGCATTATTAGCCGCTATACTTATAATAGGAGCTAGAAAAGGGAGATACACGGACCACGGCATCAAAGTAATCCCTGCTTCAAATATACCTTTGGTTACCCTTGGTGCATTTTTACTATGGATCGGATGGTTTGGTTTCAACGGTGGAAGCGTAGGAAGCATAGCTTCAAAAGAGGGAGCAGACGCCGTAGCTCTTACTATATTAAATACAAATACCGCGGGTCTTGCAGGTGCTATCGTAGTAAGTATCATGATGTATTTAAAATACAAAAAGTTTGATATTACTATGATTTTAAACGGTGCTTTAGGCGGATTAGTAGCTATTACCGCAGGACCTGATTTGTACAATATTTACCAACCTATATTAATAGGTGCAATAGGTGGTGCTTTAGTAGTATTTGCGGTACCGTTTTTTGACAAACTCAGACTGGATGACCCTGTAGGTGCATTATCCGTTCACTTAGTAAACGGTATCTGGGGAACCTTAGCGGTAGGCATTTTTGCAAGTAACGGTGACGATATTACACTACTTGGGCAAATAAAAGGTATTATCGTGATAGGAATATTTGCTTTTATAAGCTCATATATAGTATTATATGTAATAAATAAAATAATGCCGCTTCGTGCTAGCGATGATATTCAAACACAAGGTCTTGACGTAGATGAGTGTGGACTTGAAAGTTATCCTGAGTTTAAACGAGCATATTAGGAGTCGATAAATGAAAAAGATAGAAGCTATAATAAAACCTTTTAAACTTGATGATGTAAAAGAAGCTTTAACAAATACGGGAATTAGCGGTATGACTGTGAGTGATGTCAAAGGTTACGGAAGACAGCAGGGGCATAGTGAATTATACAGAGGTGCAGAATATGTCGTTGATTTCTTGCCTAAAATAAAGCTAGAAATAGTAGTAAATGACGACATGGTGGATAATGCCATAAAAGCAATACTTGAAGCGGCAAAAACAGGTAAAATCGGTGACGGTAAAATATTTGTTTACGATGTTGAAAAAAGTATAAGAATAAGAACGGGCGAAGAAAACGAAGAAGCTGTATAAAAGCAGTCTAAACAATGAAAATTAAAAATACGATTTTCGGTATTTTTTTAATATCCGCTGTTGTTTTATCTTTTGTATTTTCAGAGATAAAGCAACAGTTTGAGACTATAGAAAATGAAAAGTACACTGTAGCTTCACAATATCTTAAAGAGAGAGTAAAAAACTTAATCTCCGACAAACAAAGCTCCACTTTGGCAATAGCCCTGACGCTTTCTCAAAACTCAAATATAGTAGAAGCTGTAAAAAATGAGACTTTTGATGATTTAGTTCTAAAAAAAATCAGTGAAGATTTAAAAAAATTAACCGACTATAAAAATGTCTGGATACAAGTTATAGATATTCAAGGAAATAGCCTTTATAGAAGTTGGACGGATAAAAAAGGCGATAATCTATATGATATAAGAGCAGATTTAAGAGAGCTTATAGCTACAAAGCAACTAAAAAGCTCAATAAGCGTGGGCATTTTTTCTATGACATTCAAAAGTATGGTTCCGATATTTGATAAAGATATTTTTATAGGTGTTATAGAAATTATTACCCATTTTAACTCAATATCTAAAAAACTAGAATTAGACAAACTAGATTCTATCGTGTTGACTGACAAGAAATTTGAAAAACAACTTACCCACAATATAACAAAACAATTTATAGACGGCTACTATCTCGCTAATCTTGAGAACAAGCAGAATTACGTAACATTGCTGAAACGAATAGGTATTGAAAACCTTCTCAACATAAATGATTATAAAATTGTTGATGATGTAATGCTTACTTATGAGAAAATCAAAGGTGTAGACGGTGAAACTTTAGGATATTTTGTTTTGTTTAAAAAAATCACCGATATAGAAAAAGCTGACATTCAAGCCTTTAAATTTATATTAATACTTTTTATCATAGTTTTGATACTCTCACTATTGATTTTCTTATTTTTATTAAGAAGCCATGAAAAATCTAAAATTATAAAATCAAATCTTGAAGTTGAAAGTAAATTAAACTTAAAACTAAACGAGCAAATACAAATTATCACGGAAGAAAAGAATCTGAACAGAAATATTCTTGATTCACAATCAAATCTTGTGATACTAAGTGATGGGAAAGCTTTAATTGATGCAAATAAAGCTACTTTTAATATTATTTCTCAAAAAGAAACATTAGAAAACTTCCTTAAAGAGCAAAAGTGTATATGTGATTATTTCATTGATATAGGAGATAATAACTATATATTCTCAAAATATATAGGAGAACTAACTTGGCTTGAATACATAGCCAAAAATAAAAATATGAAATCAAAATGTGCTATAGAGATAGCTTCAAAAGTACACCACTACAAAATCAACGTAAATCCGTTTTTCTATTACGGCAAAGATATTTTTATAGTAACATTAGATGATATAACCCATGAAGTGGAGATAACTGAAGCATTAAAGCTAAAGAACAAAGAGAGTAAGAAAAAAGATTTAATGCTTCAACAACAATCACGCCTAGCTGCACTCGGTGAAATGATAGGTAATATTGCCCACCAATGGAGACAACCTCTTAGTGCAATAACAACTTCTATTACAGGGCTTAAGCTAAAAAAAGAGTATGATATTATGGAAGAGGATGATATAGAAAAAACTGCCGATGATATTATAAAAAGTGCTAATTTTCTCTCAAAAACCATCGACGACTTTAGAAATTTCTTTAAAAAAGACAAACGCATAGAGGATTTTTATATTGATGATATCATAACTAACGCCTATGATATTATAAAAGCTAGCTATCTTAATAACTTAATAGAGATAGAATTTGAGATGGAGCATATATTATATAGAGGTTATCCTACAGAGTTGTCTCACGTAGTCTTAAATATTCTTGCAAATGCAAAAGAGGCTTTGGTTGTTCATAATGATGACGGGAATAGATATGTACGTATAACCCTAAAAACTTCACATGATTATATACAAATATCTGTTCACGATAATGCAGGTGGAGTAGATGAAGAAATTATAGAGAAAATCTTCGATCCTTATTTTACAACAAAACATAAGTCTATGGGTACGGGTCTTGGACTTTATATGAGTACACAAATAGTTAAAGGCAGTTTTGAAGGCAATTTGTACGTTCAAAATAAAAGTATAGAATACAACGGTAAGTCGTTTAGAGGTGCGAACTTTATAGTAGAGTTACCAATTCAAAAAAAGGATGATAATAGTGAGCAAAATATTTAGTATTAGTAAACCACTTGATATGCACTTGCATTTGAGAGATAATGATATGTTAAATCTTGTAGGCCCTCTTACAAGTAATACATTCTGCGGTGCAATAATAATGCCGAACTTAGTTCCTCCGGTAACAACAAAAGAGGCTGTTGTAGCATATAAAAATAGAATAAAACAAGCTTGCGGTAACGATACATTTGAACCGTATATGACTTTGTTTTTTCAAAACTATTCAAGAGAATTCTTAGAAGATGTAAAAGATGAGATTACGGCTATTAAGCTTTATCCCGCAGGGATAACGACAAATAGTGAAACAGGGGTGAGTTCTATGGATATAGAGACTCTAAGACCTACTTTACAAGCTATGAGTGACTTGGGCATCATACTGTGTATTCACGGCGAAACAAACGGCTTTGTTATGGATAGAGAAGCTGAATTTATGCCTATATACGAATCTATAGCTTCAAACTTCCCTAATCTAAAAATCATTATGGAACATATTACTACTAAATCGGCAGTTGAGATGCTTGATAAATATCCTAATCTATATGCGACAATTACATTACACCATCTTTTAATTACACTTGATGATGTTGTAGGCGGGATGTTGAAGCCTCACTTATTTTGCAAACCTATAGCAAAAAGGTATGAGGATAGAGCTGCATTACTAAATGTTGCATTAGGTGCAAATCCTAAGGTATGTTTCGGTAGCGATAGTGCACCTCATCCTAAAAATAAAAAAGAGTCTTGCGGATGTGCTGCAGGCGTATTTACCGCCCCTATAGCGTTACAAGTTTTAACCGAGCTATTTGAAAAGCATAATTGCCTTGATAATCTTCAGAAATTCGTAAGCGATAATGCTATTAATATCTACGGTATAAATCCTCCGTCAAAAACAATTACACTAGAAAAAGCTGATTTTAAAGTGCCTAGTAGCTATAAGAATGACACGGAAACCGTAGTGCCTATGTATGCAAATGAAGTTATAAAGTGGAGTTTAGTTAATTAATAATTAACAACTAATAATGAATAACTAAAGAGTCACAGAGCGACACATATATCATTAGTTATTCATTGTTAGCTATTAGTTAAAATAAAACCCTAAGGGTTTTATTTTAGTTTATCGGCTCTTGGATATATAAATACCGCTTCTCTTATAACGGAAACACGTTCCGGTTCAGTAGAAGAATAAGCTCTAATTTGAACAGTTATCGGCGTATCTTTTGTATTATCATCAACTAGTTTTTCAGTAGTAGACAATATAACAACCTTTTTAGCCATTTTTTTAGGACTTAACTCAAACGGTTCAAATCTATCTATTTGAATTTTACCTGCATATTGACCTATTACTTCAAGGTTATATTTATGAGTATTAGGCTCTGTATTTTGGAATAAAAACAAGAAGTTGTTACTAACTTTACCCTTTTCCTCATCTATAATATAAAGTTGCGTAGTTTTATTAATATTAAGCAACATATATTCTTTTTTACCGCCCATTACAAATAACATTCCTACAATTAGAACAAGTGCCACACCGTACATAATAGTTTTTTTTCTAATAACCTTAGTTTCTTGGTTTTTTGCGACAGCATTTGTACTAGTCCATTGAACAAGTGAAGGTTTGCCTAGTTTACCCATAACGGTAGTACAAGCATCAACACACTCTAAACAATTTATACATTCTAACTGCATCCCTTTTCTAATGTCTATATGAGTAGGACAAACAGTCACACAACTCTCACATGTAGTACATTCATTTGAAGGGTCTTGTAAATCTTTTTGTTTAAACACAATCTTATTTTTTTGTGCATCATATATTTGACCACCTCTTTTTGTATTATAAATAGCTTGAAGAGTGTTATCATCATATAATACAGATTGAACCCTTGAATAAGGACAAATATATACACAAAAATCTTCTTTTAACATAACTACGTCATATACCAAGAAAGCTGCAACGGCAAGTACGAAGCCTATTAAAAACATATGTTCCGTAGGATTTGTAACATACTCAAAAAAATCTTCAGGCGGAACAAAATACCACATAAAGTTTGACGCAGCTAAGATAGACAAAGCAGACCATATAAGAATAGCAACTATTCTTTTTGAAACATTTTCAGGCTTTGACCAGTCAGGCTCTTTTTGTTTGTTTTTGATTCTTCTAAGACCTAAAAGTTTACCCTCTATAAAGTCTCTGTAAATTACTCTAAATACCGTCTGCGGACAAGCCCAACCACACCAAGCACGACCCCCGATAGCAGTAACTGCAAATATTCCTAAGAATAATAACATAAGTAAGAACGGCATCATGTAAAGTTCTTGCATATCAAAAGCAATGCCAAACAGATGTAACTGTTTTTTATCAAAAGATAGTAAGAATATATGATTCTCATTTATTCTTATAAATGGAGTCACTATGGCTATAATAGTAGCCAACGTGTACATATAATATCTCTTGATTCTATAAGGTAACGACACCTCTAAATCATTTGTCTCGTTAGACATAAACCCCTCCTAGATATAATCTTTTATAATTATAATTATATTTTCCTTAATTGTAGCATAAATTAAGGAATATTTATAATAGTTATAAGAAATATTTAACTATAATTACATAAAATTAAAAATTGTAGCATAAATTAAGGAATATTTATAATAGTTATAAGAAATATTTAACTATAATTACATAAAATTAAAATAGGAGTTCAAATGGAAAGTCACAATGATTCAAGGTTGGCACATTTCCCAATGCCGTTATTTGCTGTTGTAATGGGTATTATGGGACTTGTAATAGTTTTACAAAAAGCTTCACATGCTTTTGGTTATCCCCATATTTTATCAGACATAGGTGTTTTTCTTGGAGTAAGTATTTTTATACTTTTTAGTGCATTATATATAGCTAAGTTTTTTAAATATAGACAAGCTGTTATAAATGAGTTTAATCACCCGATAAGATTAAACTTTTTTCCGGCCTTTTCAATATGTTTATTACTTATTTCGATAGCTTTTGCGGAGATCAATAAAGACGTATCTCAAACTTTATGCTATGTAGGTGCCGGTTTACATCTATTCTTTACATTATATGTAATAAGATTTTGGATTGTAAATAACTTGGCAATCGAACACTCAAATCCTGCTTGGTTTATTCCTATAGTTGGAAATGTAATCGTTCCGATAATGGGTGTTAATTATACAGGTTTGGAAACATCTATATTTTTCTTTTCAATAGGTATATTCTTTTGGCTTGTACTTTTTACTATTATATTAAATAGAATAATATTCCACCATCAGTTACCTGCAAAATTCTTGCCTACACTATTTATATTTATAGCACCTGCGGGAGTTGGATTTTTGGCATACGTCAAAATAATGACACTTCTTAACGGTGGCGAGTTCAGTCTTGATTTATTCGGCTACTTCATATATGATATAGGACTATTTTTTACTTTATTACTAGGCTTTATGATAAAAGAGTTTACTAGAGTAACTTTCGTTATAACATGGTGGGCATACACGTTCCCGTTAGCAGCCATTACATTGGCAACTATTTTGAAATATGAGCTTACACACTCTTTGATGAGTTTTTATTTAGGGCAGATTTTGGTACTTATTACCGCTTTTGTGGTTTTATTTGTGGCGTACAAAAGCATACAAGCCGCTCTAAAAAAAGAAATTTGTATTAAAGAGTAATAAAAGTAATAAAAACATTGCATTTTGTAATATTTTCTAGATGAGTAAAATATTTTTGTTAAAATTCTTCTATGAAAATAGAAGAGAAATTAACAATACTAAGCGATGGTGCAAAATACGATGTTAGTTGTTCCAGTAGCGGTAGTGATGGTAGTTTTACCGGTTCTACCGTAGGAAACTGCTCTTTGGGCGGGATATGCCATACTTTCAGCAGTGACGGAAGATGTATATCCCTACTTAAAGTCTTATTTACCAATTATTGTATATATGATTGTTCTTATTGTATAAATCGTGTTTCCAACGATATTAGACGTGCTTCCTTTACCCCGAAAGAATTAGCGGAACTTACTATCAACTTTTATAAACGCAACTGCATAGAAGGTCTTTTTTAAGTAGCGGTATAATAAAAAGTGAAAACCATACTATGGAACTTCTTATTAAAACCTTAGAAATCTTAAGATTTAAATATGGTTTTGGAGGGTATATACACCTAAAACTAATACCAAACAGCGACCCTTATTATATACAAAAAGCTACATCTCTAGCAAATAGAGTAAGTTCAAATATAGAGTTACCGTCAAAGAAGCCATTGGAGCTTTCAACGGACATTCCCGAACTAAACACCAAGATTCCCTTATTTAAGGGATTTT
>DYJR01000004.1:5719-40705 GCA_020723015.1 Arcobacter nitrofigilis | reverse complement strand
TAAAATAGCTATTTTTAGATTCTGAGTCAAGCTCAGAATGACTGAATAAGTGTCACTCTGAACTTGTTTTTGTCACTCCGAACTTGATTCGGAGTCTATTCATGAATCACTTTTTTAGTCGCAAATGACCATCATAACATTACTATTTCTTTGTACAAAAACTCTTTTTTTACCCTTATAGGCTCCTAAAGCTTTTTTCAAATCATCTAGTGTAGCTACAGGCATATTTTCCACTTGTATTATCATATCGTTGATTCTAAACCCTTTTTTATCTGCATTAGAACCTTTTTCAACCTCTACAACCACAATGCTACCGTCAGCCTCTTTTACTTTTAGACCTTTGAAAAGTTTAAAATTACCGTTTGTCGTTACTACTTTTTCATCATCCAAAGTTACCAAAGTAGCGTTTGTCACAATAGTTTTTTTATCTCTTATGTATTTGATAGAAATATTCGTATTCGGTACCATCATACCTATACGATTCCTCAAATCACTAGCATCAAGAACTGGTTTTGAGTCTATTTCTATTATCAAATCCCCACGTTTAAGCCCTGCTTTTGCAGCAGGTGAACCGCTTTGTACATCCATGACTAATGCACCGTTTTTGTTTTGATAGAAATCCTTGGCATCGGCATTTATATCACCTATACTTACACCTAAATATCCTCTTTTTACTACACCGTCTTTTACAAGCGATGTGGCTATACTTTTTGCCATATTTGAAGGTATCGCAAATCCTATCCCCACGTTTCCACCGCTTCTACTTATAATAGCTGTATTGATACCTACAAGTGCTCCCCTACTATCTACCAATGCTCCACCGCTATTTCCAGGGTTTATACTTGCATCTGTTTGGATATAATTTTCATAAGCATTGATACCCACACCGCTTTTATTCAGAGCAGATACTATACCGCTGGTAATCGTCTCACCTACCCCAAAAGGGTTTCCTATCGCAAATACAACATCACCTTCACGAACTTTATTTGAATTTGCAAACTGTATAAAAGGTAGGTTTTTTTGTTCTATTTTGATGACAGCAACGTCACTTTTTGGGTCTGTTCCTATAAGCTTCGCTTTGTGTTCAGTCGTACTATCACCGGCTAACGTAACAGTTATTTCATCTGCACCGTCCACCACATGAGAATTTGTTATGATATATCCGTCACTACTTACTATCACACCGCTACCAAGAGACCTTTGGATTCTATCTTGCGGTACCACATCACCGAATCCCTTGAAAAACTCCCTAAACAAAGGGTCATTAAAAAAAGGCATTTGTTCTCTTATATCGGCTTGTTTGACAGTTTTTTGAGTAGATATATTTACAACAGCTTTTTTTGCATCTTTTACGGCATCATAATATGAAACTATGACACCTTGTTTTGGCATCTCTCTGACAAAATCAGAGGGAGCATCTTGAATATTAACGGCATTAAGATTTATTGTTAAAAATAGAGCCGTTACCAACTTGACAAATTGTTTCATTTTGAACTCCTTGCAATTTAAAATAAGGTCTTATATGTTTTGGAATTTTGTTTGTTCTACAAAGTTCTTTATATGGTTTATCCAAAACCATATCTACTTTCGGTGCAATCCATACGTACGAATCTTGCAAAACTACACAAAATAAATTTTTAATTATAATTTCTTTTTGTTTTAAAATCTCTTTTTTTTGAGAACTACTTAAGATGATTTTTCTTTTTTTAAGCTCATTATCTATTATTCTGAGTGCCAGATTTTCATCACCGCTATACCTAAAAATTACAAGTTCACCGAGTCTAAATTCATCTATCTTATCTTCATCGTAAATTACTTTTAAGTCTGATTTCAAATATCTAAAACTATTTTTAATACCGCTACCAAACTCTTTTATCAACTCGTTTGCGAAGTTTTTCCGAAAATAATTTCTCTTGTATTTCGTATCTTCGTTTGATTCATCTACGAAATATTTTATTTTCCTTTGATTTAGATATTCTAAAAGCTCCTCTTTTGAATATTCCAAAATAGGTCTATATATCTCATATCCGTCCCGTTTTGATAATTCATGTAGTCCTATAAGCTCTTTAAGCCCAGCCCCACGACTAAGTTGCATCAAAAACCACTCCAACTGGTCATTGAGCTGATGAGCCGTTATCAGTCTTGGATAATTATTGGTTTTGATAATCTCTTCAAAAAACGCGTATCTCTCTTGTCTTGCCGTTGATTCAAAGTTAGACTCACCCAACTTCACCTCTTTTGTATAGAGTTTTTTACCGTATTTATGGGCTAGTTCTTTTGCATAAGCAACCTCATCTTTACTTTGAGCCCTGATACCGTAATCAACTATTGCCATATCAAAATCTATGTTTTGTTCTAGTAGCATAAAAAATAGTGCCGTAGAATCAATCCCACCGGAAAATGCCAAAAGATTTTTCATTTAAACAGTCCTTTAAAAGGGTCAATACCGGCTATATGTGATGAAACAGTAGCCATCTTTCCAACCTCTTTTTTTGCACTTTGGTCTATCGGCTTTATTTTATTTCCTATACTCATACTCTCATCACTGCCGACTGAAATATTACCGTAACTTCTCATGTTCCCTTTTGCTTCAAATATCTGCATAAGCTCATCTAAATCAATCTCATCTATGTGAGCTGAAATATTATCCAAAGTCTCTTTGTCTATTCTACTTTTGTATAGTTGCTCAATCATAGATAAAAATTTAAAACTATGATAACGCATAGCAAATTCTTCAAGCTCGTCCTTTGTGGCACCCTTTATATATTCACTAAAAATTGCTTTGATAGCACCTTTTAAATCAAATTCTTGTATATCATGATTTGACTTTTGTTCGTATTGTGGATATTCCGTATGTACAGGTACATATGGAGCTTCAAGTTCTTTTATCTCTGTTTCAAATTTATCAAAAAGCTCATTTAAATCGTTTTCCAAACCGCTTAAGGTATAAAACTTGAGTAAGTATTGGTTGTCTTTATAATGTAATTCCATATATCGCTCACTTACTATCAATGATATATCGCTCTTTACGCTATTTGCAATATAACTTTTATCAAAAACCGTATAAATATGGAAAGTGCTTTGATATTTTTTCTTTGAAATTTCTATAAATTCATCTACAATCTTTTTTTGTACCTCATTCAAGTCTAAATCTACAAAATAAATCGTAAGTGAATACATATTTTTACCTTTTACCTTATAATATCGTAGCTACTAGCTTATCCCCTACCATTTCCGTAATCTTTGCCTTGTAAATCTTGCCGTAAACTATATCTTCATCTATATCTTTATCGTTTATAAGTATCTCACCGTCTATTTCAGGTGCCCATAAAAGCTCTTTTGCACTTAGCAAAAACTCATGTTCGTCGCTTATGCCGTTAACTACTACATCTACTACTTTGCCGACCTCTTTTTTAAAAAACTCTTTTGTGGTTTTTGCTATTATTTTGCCTAGTTCTTTCGCTCTAATGTCAATTATCTTAGCATCAACTTTTTGCTTTGACTTGATAGCACTAGTTCCCTCTTCATCACTATAGCTAAATACGTTTGCCCTGTCAAACTTAAACTCTTTTACAAAGTTTTTAAGCTCTTCAAAATCTTCTTCGCTTTCACCAGGATGTCCTACGATAAAAGTAGTTCGGATAAAGGCATTCGGTACTTTTTTCATCTCTTCTAAAAGCTCTTTTATTTTATCGCTTCCTTTGCCCCGTTTCATTACTTTTAGCATATTTTGTGAGATATGTTGCAACGGCATATCAAAATAGTTATGTACTACTTTTGAGTTAGCTATTTTTTTGATAAGTTTTTTTGTAGTTGTTGACGGATAAAGGTATAGTATTCTAGCACTTTTGATACCTTCTATACTATCAATCAAATCTATAAGTTGCTCTAGCCCATCATTTATCCCGTGGTCTCGTAGGTAGCTAGAGCTATCTTGACTTACGAAACTAAAGTCATAAAATCCTTGTTTTACAAGTGATGTAAGCTCTTTTTTTACTGATTCTAGTGTACGGCTAAAAAGCTTCCCTTTAAAAAGAGGTATTGCACAAAATGCACAAGATTGATTACACCCTTCACTTAGTTTGATATATGCGTGATAATTTGAGTTTGTTACTACTCTCTCAACCTCATCATTTGCCAAAAATACCTTTGGACTAAACTGACTTCTTTTTTGCTCCACAAGCTCATCTATCACGTCATAATCACCCACACCGGTAAATATATCTACCTCTTGAAGCT
Organism: Arcobacter nitrofigilis; assembly: GCA_020723015.1. GTDB lineage: Bacteria > Campylobacterota > Campylobacteria > Campylobacterales > Arcobacteraceae > UBA6211. The sequence continues at coordinate 36,466 of DYJR01000004.1, read as the reverse complement.
CGTTTGCCAACTCATCTTTATATCTTTGAGACAAACACCCTGCCATTACAAGCACGGAGCTCTCTTTTCTTTGGTCATGAAGATTGAAAATAGTATTCAAACTCTCCTCTTTTGCACTTTCTATAAACCCGCAAGTATTTACTATTATCAAATCCGCCACACTTGCATCATCTATTATCTCATAATCTTTCAGACGTCCCAACATAACCTCAGAATCAATCAAATTCTTAGTACATCCAAGACTAACTAAATGTAATTTTTTACCCATTATTCACCTTTTTAGTAATTGGTATATTAGTATATTGGTAAGATTTATTCTTTCTAATACACCAATAACTAATACACTAATTACAAAATTTCAAATCCAAATATTATCTATCAGCCTCGTATTACCGACCCTAGCAGCTACAAGTATTATAGAATTTTTGACCTCGATTTTATTGATTTCATTAAATTCTCTATCCACAAAAGCGATGTATTCCACATTGAGTCCACTCATAGTTTCACTCATTAAAGCCTTCAAAACACTTACGTCAAGTTCGCCCATACCTATTTTTTTTGCTGCACTTTTTAGTGATTTCGGTATCGCTAAAGCTTGTGTTCTTTGTTCTTGCGTAAGATATACGTTTCTACTACTTAGTGCTAACCCGTCATTATCTCGTATAAGCTCACAAGGCACTACGTTTATATCCATAAACAAATCTTTTACCATTTGTTGTATAAGGACTAATTGTTGAGCATCTTTTTTACCGAAATAGGCATTTGTAGGTTTTACGATATTGAAAAGCTTACATACCACCCTCAAAACTCCGTCAAAATGACCTGGTCTGATAAACCCTTCCAAAACATATCCTCGCACGGCAGGTGCAACTACTTTGACCTCATCGTTGCCTGTGTACATATCATCAATATTCGGCATAAAAAGTATATCAACTTTTGCAAGTTCACATATCTTTTTATCCACTTCATCACGTCTTGGATATTTATCCAAATCCTCCCCAGCCAAAAACTGCGTAGGATTTACGAATATAGAAACTACAACTATATCATTTTCATCATGAGAACGTTTTATAAGGCTTATATGCCCATCATGCAAAGCCCCCATGGTCGGCACGAACCCTATTGAATTATTTTTATATCGTTTTAAAATCTCTCTTAATTCATCAACCGTTTTTACTATTTCCAAATTTAATCCTTAACTTGTAACTGGTGTATTGGTATATTAGTTATTAGTAAGAAAATTCTTTCCAATATACTAGTGACCAATATATTAATTACTAATTTACAACCTAACCCCATCATATTTATATATTATTCTCTCTGCAATATCAACCATTTTAATATTCATTGCTTTGTATACCAAGTCATTAGCATTTACAAACATCAAATCATAAATCTCACCGTATGTAAATAAAGAAAAATAAATATACTCTTTTGATTTACTCTCATGTCCAAGTTCTAAAAACCAAGTAGCTAGCATTGAAAACAAAAGAACCGACGGGTTAAAAGGTTCTCCCATCTTCAGCTCTTTTGTAACCTGCTTATTTAGAAAATCAAAATACTTCATCACAAGCCTAGCATGTATATTTGAACCGTTTATATACACTTCATCTTTATGAATTGTTTTGACGATATTCTTATATATCTCGTATGTTCTTTCTTCTATAAACTTGATAGTTGTTTCATCCACAAAAAATATCTTTTCATCTTTATAAATATAGCTTTTAATAAGCTCTTTGGCAAATAATAATAAAGCTTCGGTTTTAATTTTTGAAATATTAACTATCATTATTCACCATCCTTATGAATCGGCAAATATATTTTAAAATTTGCACCGAAACATTCCGAGTCATTATAATTGAACTTCATATTTTCCACAGTAATTTTACCGTTCAAATGCTTCGATATGATTTCATTGCTCATATATAACCCTATCCCAGTCCCTTGACTTTGATGTTTTGTAGTGAAATAAGGTTCAAAAATTTTCTCTTTAATCTTATCGGGAATACCGCCACCGCTATCTTGGATAGAAATCACGATATTATCATTTTCTAAATAAACATTTATCATAACCACTTTTTGATTTGGTTCATTGGATACAACAGCATCTTTAGCATTATTTAATATATTGATTAAAGCTTGTATCGCCTCGCTTAAAAAACTTTTCAAAGAAATATCATCTTTTATATCTACAACCAAATCTATATAATTATGTTTATAAGATGATTCCACAAGTTTTACGGAATTATCAACTAGTTTTTGTACGTTAAACAGTTCCAATTCCTTAGAACTTTTAAAGAAATTCCTAAAATCATCTATTGTTTTTGAGAGATAGTTTGCATGCGTTATAATGGAGTCATTAAAATCTATTATATCTTCATTGGTTAGCATACCGTACTCTTGTTTCAATTTCATACCGCTTGACGCAGTAGTAATAGCACTAAGAGGTTGTCTCCATTGATGGGCAATATTTCCTATCATTTCACCCATTGCAGCCATTTTGGATTGTTGAAACAACATTTGTTCTCTACTCACATTTAATTCATCTTGCAATTCTTGATTGATAACGTTTTCGAATATTGAAGCAAGGGGCTTTAGTAAATAAGAATAGTTTTCATCTATCACATTTTTTATTTTAGTAAATTCTATTATAAGCATTGCAAGTCTTTTATCTTTGTGAAATATAGGTATAACTACCATGGATTTTATTTTTTGTTCTTTAAAAATCCTACATTTTTCAAAAGTTGTGTCACTACTGACATCTTTGACAAATATAATCTCCCTGCCGTTATTAGCGAATAATTTCTCAAGACATAAACAATCTTCGCATACACTAGCATATTTACAATCTAACCCTACTTTATAGTCTTTTTTTATTATTTTAGAATCTTCAATAAAAGTTTCCAAAGATACTCTTTGAGCTTTTAATGCCATTTTTATAAACCTTAAAGTAGAGAATAACTGCTCATCAAAACTTTTCCACCCTATAAATTTCGCAGAACTTGAAGCTATAAGTTTATCGTAAAAATTTCTTATTTTTATCTCTTTATCTCTTTGTTTTATAGCTTCTACCATTGATTTAAAAGAATTTGCAAAAGAATTTATAGTGACATCGGTAGTTTTTACATTTACATCTATATCATAATTATTTCTTTTTATTGATTTTGTAGCCTCAAAAAGTCTATAAATCGGTTTTAAGAAATCCCTATCAAGTAAAATATACATAATAGGTACTACTAAAATAATTGCTACGAATATAGATATAAAAACAATTAAAACACTATTTTTCAATTGTGCGTTAAATTCATCTTTCGAAATTGCATTTACTATATATATCTTTTCATCATCAAATAAAAACTCTTGACCTTTTATGAAATTTTTACCGTCATCATAAAGATTTTCTATACTGTTAAAAATATTGTTTTTGAAATCATCACCCACAATATCAAAATTAAAATTCTCATAATAAATATCTAAAGAAGTTGATATTTTTTTTGATAAGTCATCAAGCAAAGACTTATCAATATACCTTGTTAACTTCAAATATCCCACATGTTGATTATTATTGTAAACCTTAACGACTTTTACTAAACATAATATTTTATTATTTTCAACTTCTCTTGTTATAATATTGTAGTTATCAAATGTTGAATCATTACCTAAAAAATCTTGTGATATAGAATATGGATTATATTTAAATTTGATTGTTTCTTTACTATATGGATTTATTAATTCCAAATTGCCTTTTTTGTATGTTCCGATACCTTGTTCAAGCCCTATTATATTATTACTTAGCATATAAGCTATTACGTCACCTTTTACATCAAACAATGTAAAGCATATATCGTTAAAAAGGGCAAATTTAGTCACAACATGTTCTAAAAGCCCCTTTTTCATCTCATCAAATATAATAGGATTATAATTATTCTTATCTTGGTAATTGGTAAATACAGCCAAACTTGCGGTTATTCTACTATCATGTAATACATCCTCAATAACTGTGTTATTTCGAGAATTTATGAAATTTAATTCATTCTTGACCACCGTCTGAGAAAGGGTGATTTTATCAAAAGCATAAGATTTATGATAGTTATATAGGTAAAAGTATTGCAAAATTCCTGCAACCAAAAATGCAAATACTATTGCACTAATCAGTACCGTTAAAGTTTTTGCTCTTATACCCAAACTATTAAACATATCTACCCTAAGATTTTAAATGCTTCGCTTAAATCAAGAGTACCTTCATAAAAAGCTTTTCCCACTATAACACCACTTACATTACCGTTGTTTTTACAATTTATAATATCTTGTATATCTTTTACTCCACCGCTTGCTATCGTATCTACACCGCTTGCTAATGCTATATCTTGCGTAAATTCAACATTTACACCGCAAAGCATACCGTCTTTGCTAATATCGGTACATATGATAGCTTCAACTCCAGCATTTGCAAACTCTTGTGCTAAATCGGTAGCTTTCATAGTACTAACTTCTGCCCATCCCTCTACGGCGACCATTCCATTTATTGCATCTATACCTACTGCTATAGGATATTTTGATGCCATTGCTTTTACAAATTCAGGGTCTTTTACGGCAATAGAACCAAGGATTAATCTATCCACACCGAGGTCAAGATACATTTTGATAGTATCTTCATCTCTTATACCACCGCCTAGTTCCATTTTGAGATTGCAATTTTCTCTTATTTTTTTGATTTGTTCCAAGTTTGCTGGTTCACCTTTAAAAGCACCGTTTAGGTCAACGATATGTATCCATTTACTTCCAAGTTCTTCAAACCTTTTTGCAACCTGCCAAGGCTCATCAGAGTATATTTTTGCACTATCCATAAGCCCTTTTGTAAGTCTTACTGCTTTTCCATCTTTTAAATCAATCGCCGGTAATATATCCATCTATCTCTCTTCCCTTTTATTTAACTAAATTTTCTATCGTATCTTCTATATTTCTATATTTAAATTCAAATCCTGCTTCAAGAAGCCTTGTAGGTCTTACACTTTGACCGTCTGTGAGTACCTTTGCATCTTCGCCGAAAATCAGTCTTAAAACAAACTCTGGCAACGGTAAAAACGTAGGACGATTTAGACTTCTTCCCAAAGCTTTTGTAAGTCCTCGATTCGTAGTAGGTGTAGGTGCCGTTATATTAAACGCTCCATCTTGCGATTCGTTTGCTATAACAAAATCATAAGCATTTATCAAATCATCTATATGTATGAATGAAAATGCCTGAGAACCGTTGCCTATAGTTCCACCTAGTCCGAATTTAAAAGGTGTAAGCATCTGTTTCAAAGCTCCACCGTCACGACCCAAAACTATACCGAATCTAAAAATAGCTACCCTTGTAGTTTCACTTTTTGCCTTCAATGCAGTTGCTTCCCACTCTTTGCATAAAGTTCCTAAAAAATCGTCGCTATATTTTGCACTAATATCATCATAAACACCGTCATTTGCATATATACCGACGGCTGACGTTGATATAAGAAGCTTTGGTTTATGTTCTGCATGACTTATAGCATCTACTACGGCCTGCGTAGTTTCTAGTCTGCTACTTCTCAATAATTCTTTGTATTCAGGCGTCCAACGAGCAATAATACTAGCCCCCGCAAGATTTATCATTACGTCACAACCGTCTATTTTTTTGTTAAACCGTGAAGACTAAGTAAATCACCTCTTCTTATATCAATTACCTGATAACCTTTTGATACAAAATGATTTTTCAAACTAGTACCTACAAAACCGCTTACGCCCGTAATTGCTATTTTCATCAGGAGTCCTTTATGATTAAATTAAAGTTTTAAAAAATTATCCAAAATCCTCAAACCGTTGTCGTGCGACTTTTCGGGATGTGGTTGAAATCCATAAATATTATCCCTATTTACGGCACTTACAAACTCATACCCGTACAAAGTCTTACCTATAGTATATTTCTCTTCCGTCACAGCATGAAACGAATGTACAAAATACAAATAAGGGTCTTTCAAGCCATCAAAAAGTTTATTGTTATTATTAAAAATTTTATTCCAACCCATATGTGGAACTTTGTGGTCTTCCATATTCATTTTTGACTTATCAAATGCCACTACTTTACCGCTAATAAGACCAAGACCTTCGTTTATACCAAACTCCTCACTACTATCAAAAAGAAGTTGCATACCAAGACAAATCCCGATAAGCGGTTTACCGCTTTTTGCAAAATCGCTAATCGCATCTTTCATACCGCTTTGCTTAAGGTGCTCCATAGCATCACCAAACGCTCCAACACCGGGTAAGATTATCCTATCGTAGTTTTTTATTAATTGTGGGTCTTTTACTATATCAGCTTTTTTATTTAGCTTCAAACAAGCATTAAAAACACTAGCAAGATTTCCAACATTATAATCTATTATCGTCGTCATTATTTATTTACCTTTTACAATATGTTTGTATTATACTAAAATTAAAATTTCGCATCACTTAAAGCTACGCCGAATAATACATTACAGTCGTTTTGTTGTAATATTTCTCTTGCTTCAAGCATTGTAAGTCCGGTCGTTATTATATCATCTACCAAAATAACATCCAAAAAACTCTTACCGCTATATTTAAAATCCCTTTTATGTTTTTGCCTAAACTCAAGAGTTTGTCCTGCATATTTTACTTTATTAGTTGCTTTTAGTACATTATAATAAGGTTTTATTATCTTTGATTGAAGATTTTTTGCTAATATTGCCGTATGTGAAAAGTTATCATTCACGGTATCGTCTATAGGTATTGCACTTACCGTATTCGAATACGTAAAACTTGTCGCAAATCTCTTAAGTGTATGCTTTGCCAAAATATTATATATTTTATCGCCGAAAAAGTGATATTTAGCATTTAGAAGTTCTGATATTTCACTATGATTATAAAAAGAATAAACAAAAAAGTCTTTATCAACTTCTCGTTTGTGAAGATTTGGCACTAATAAATTTTTTTGGCAGGTTTGACAGATAATTTCCCAAGAAAATTTCTGACAAACCGTACACTTCATCAGTCTATCTTTAAAACTGCCATAAAGGCTTCTTGAGGAACATCTACCTTACCGATAGCTTTCATCCTCTTTTTACCCTCTTTTTGTTTCTCTAAAAGTTTTCTTTTTCTTGTGATGTCACCGCCGTAACATTTAGCGGTAACGTTTTTGCCCATAGATTTGACTGTTTCTCTAGCTATTACCGTATTGCCGATACTTGCTTGAATAGCCACTTCAAAAAGTTGTCTAGGGATTAGTTCTTTTAGCTGTCCTACGAAATCTCTACCCTTACTTTGGGCTTTGCTTTTTGGGACTATAATAGAAAGAGCATCTACTATATCACCTGCTACCCTAACATCTAGTTTTACAAGTTCACCTTCTCTATATCCGATTGGCTCATAGTCAAAACTTGCATACCCTTTCGTACAACTTTTTAGCTTGTCGTAAAAATCCATGACAATTTCATTCAAAGGTATTTCATACTCTAATAACACCCTTTTACCTAGATAATCCATCTTCTTTTGGATTCCTCTTTTGTCGTTTAGTAATTTTATCATATTACCCAAAAACTCATCAGGGACCAAAATAGTCGATTTTACATAAGGTTCTAAGATTTTATCTATTTTACTAGGATTTGGCATCTCACTAGGATTTTGTATCTCTATTTCAGTACCGTCCGTCATAACAACCTTATAAATAACTGTAGGAGCCGTAGCTATCAAATCAAGGTCAAACTCACGCTCAAGCCTCTCTTTGACAACTTCCATATGAAGCATACCCAAAAATCCGGTTCTAAATCCACTTCCAAGAGCATGAGAACTTTCCGGCTCATAGGTCAAAGAACTATCGTTTAGTCTTAGTTTACCAAGAGCGTCTCTCAAATCCTCAAATTTATCAGTTTCAATAGGATAAAGTCCTGCGAATACGAAACTTTTTGCCGGTTCAAAACCGTCAATAGGCTCAGCTGTCGGGTTTTTACTATCGGTTATCGTATCACCTACCGCAATAGCATCAACGGTTTTAAGCCCAAGGACTACTATACCTATTTCACCTGTTTTTATCTCGGTCGTGTCTTGTCTTTTTAGTGGGTGTGGGTACATAAGACTGATTACTTGATGGGAAGCATTTGTCCCCATTACTTTTATCATCTGCCCTTTTTTGATGCTTCCGTCATACACACGGACAAGTGCTAAAGCCCCTAGATAATTATCAAACCAACTATCATAAATAAGAGCTTTCGTAGGTGCATTTTCATCACCGCTTGGAGGCGGCACACGATCAACTATAGCATCTATAAGATCTTTTACCCCAAGTCCCGTTTTTGCACTGATTAAGTTATGCTCGGTACAATCAAGACCTATAGCCTCTTCTACTTCAGCCAAAACTCTATCAGGATCGGCAGAAGGTAAGTCTATTTTGTTTACTACGGGCAAAAGAGTCAAGTCATTATCTAATGCTATATAAACATTTGCTATGGTTTGAGCCTCAACACCTTGCGTACTATCTACTATTAGTAAAGCCCCCTCACTTGAAGCCAAACTTCTACTTACCTCATAACTAAAATCCACGTGACCCGGAGTATCTATAAGATTTAGGATATAGTTTTTACCGTCTTTTACGTAGTTTAGTCTAACACTTTGAGCTTTTATGGTTATACCACGCTCTTTTTCTATATCCATAGTGTCCATTACCTGAGCCGACATCTCTCTGTCGCTTATTGCTCCACACTCTTGGATGATTCTGTCTGCCAATGTACTTTTACCATGGTCTATATGAGCTATGATACTAAAATTTCTAACATTTTCTTGCAAACAATTTTCCTTTTATAAGCTAATGAGCACTGAGGTACCGAGTGCTGAGTTTTCTTCTCTTAGTACCTCAGTAGCTAAATACCTCAGAACTTTTTTTAATTGAACATCGAATTTATTGATTCGTTACTATATATTCTTTTGATAGTTTCAGCCATTATTTTTGATGCTGTTAAAACAGTTATTTTTGGGTGATTTTGTTTTAGAGGTATAGTATCAGATACTACAAGTTCATCTAAAGCATCACTGTTTAGTCTCTCATAAGCAGGACCGCTTAAAACACCGTGAGTACAACAAGCCATTACAGATGTAGCACCTCTTTTTTTCAAGATTTCGGCAGCTTTTACAAGAGTTCCTGCAGTATCTACCATATCATCAAGCATAATTACATCTTTGCCCTCAACATCACCTATGATATTCATAACTTCACATTGGTTTGCTTTTTCTCTTTTTTTATCAACTATCACCAAATCATATCCAAGTTGTTCAGCGTAGCTTCTAGCACGTGCAACACCGCCTATATCTGGACTAGCGATAATCGGGTTTTTTAGATTTTTTGATTTGATATAATCAACAAACAACATACTTCCGAGCAAATGATCCACAGGTATTGAGAAAAACCCTTGTATTTGAGCAGCGTGTAAATCTATCGTAATAACCCTATCAACACCGGCAGTTTCTAGCATATCAGCAACAAGTTTAGCTGTAATAGGCACTCTAGGTGCTGCTTTTCTATCTTGTCTTGCATAACCGAAATAAGGTATTACGGCATTTATAGTTCCTGCACTACTTCTTTTGAAAGCATCTACTATGACAAGAAGTTCCATAAGATTGTCGTTTGCAGGTGCACATGTAGGTTGGATAATAAATATATCATCACCTCTTACACTCTTAGTGATATTTACGTTTATTTCGCCGTCACTAAATCTGCTTACTTGAACTTCTGCTAGTTCTTTGCCCAAATGCTCAGCCACTTTTTTTGCAAATTCAGAGTTTGCAGTACCACTTACTAATTCATATCTATCCACAGTTTATCCTTTTTATAGGAAATTTTAAAGTCTAATTTTCACGGATTATATCAAAAAGGAGCTTAAGGAATGGAAGATTAGATTTAATTTTGAATGTTGAATTTTGAATGAAGATAGTAATTGGTAATTAGTGTATTGGTTATTGGGAAGAATTTGGAACACTGAATTTATTCGGTATATAAAAAATGTGCGAAGCACTCAACAATTATTAGTTATTAATTGTTAGTTGTTAAGATTTCTCCCGACCCCACGACCTTATCACCCATATAAAACACCCCATATTGACCAACAGCCACACCGTAAACAGGCTCTTGTAGAGCAACTTCCGCTTTAGAGTCTTTTATCACCACATGACAAGGCACTCCGCTACTTCTATATCTTAGCTTCACTACTGCATCAAACTCCAAATCATCTATAAACATATTAAGGCTACTCAAAATCACGCTATTTACCGCTAGTTGTTCTTTGGTGCCTACCGTTATCGTATTGTCTTTTGGGTTGGTTGATAGTACGAAATGGGGGTCATGAGCACCGTGGACGCTAAAACCTCTTCTTTTGCCTATGGTATAGTGCATATAACCTTTATGTTTGCCTACTACTTTACCCTCTTTTATCACATCACCTTCTATATCTGTATTGTAATATTGACTTAAAATATCTGTATAAACCGTAGGTACGAAACATATCTCTTGGGATTCTTTCTTTTGGGCTATTGATTTGAAACTAGGCATTTTTGAAGCCATAGAGATAATCTCTTCTTTTTTGTAGTTGCTCATAGGAAATATAAGCATAGGAATTACGTTTTTATCGACTTGAGCTAGAAAATAACTTTGGTCTTTGCTCTGGTCATCTGCACAATATATAAAGTTGCCGTCTGTTTTTGCATAGTGTCCCGTTGCTACTTTATCCATCCCCAAACTTTTAGCAAAATCCACCATAGCACCGAATTTTATAAGACGATTACAAACTACGCAAGGATTTGGAGTGATACCGTCACGATAGCTTTGGACGAAATAGTCATAAACTTGTTGTTTGAAAGTATCCTCAATATCAAGTATATGGTACTTGATACCTAAGAAATTAGCAACCTTTGCCACCGCTTCAAGGTTTTGTTTATGATAATCTTCACTAACGCTATGAAGTTTCATATAAACACCCTCTACCTCATAGCCCATTTTTTGGAGCATCATGGCACTCATACTAGAATCAACTCCACCGCTTAGACCGACTAAAACTTTTTTTGAGGTACTAAGTGCTGAGTGCTGAGTGCTGAGTGATAAACGGAACCCCAGATTTATCTGGGTTTGTCTTTTACACACAAAACTAAGCGGTATCATCACACTCTCTCTTTTTTTGTATTCAGGATGTGGGAGTATGAGATTTTTGGATTTTACCGTTTTGTTTTTGTATGTGATTATATCTATATCTATAGTGCGTGGAGCATTTTTGAACTCATTTTTACGATGAAATCTACTCTCCAACCTTTGGGTATATTTCAAAAGCTCATTTGGACTTAAATGTGTATCTATCGCCACTACGGCATTATAAAAATCATCTTGATCCACATACCCAAACGGTGGATTTTGAAGTATCGGTGAAGTTGCTATTAGCTTTATTTGAGTATTTTGCTTTAGCATCATATATAGCATATCAAATCGTTTTTTGACATCACCTACATTACCGCCAATCCCAAGCACTATATATTTTGAAATATCTTTTATGCTTTTCTTATTAGGAAAGTTGCCCGTATAAAAAAGTGTTAAATCTTTGGTTAATTGTTTTTTCATAATGGCATTATATCAAAAGTTTATTTATTGATACATTTGTCTATCATCTTAGTCCGTGCTCTACTTAATTAAAAATAATCTTGACATCTAGTTTTTTTATTGCTATTATGCAACATTATAAAAAATGCAGGTTTTAAAGTAAAGAATATTCGAAAAGGATAGTGTATAATTCTCAAAAATTGAATATCGAATAAAAGAATTTTTTAATGCACATTCAAATGAGAAAAATGTAAAATATTTAAATACAACTTCTTATATAAGAGAATAAAAAAGGAAAAATAATCATGGAAGGTATCACTAACTTTTTTAATTTCAATATACTTATCACCCCTTATATTATAGGTTTTATCTATATCACCGGTGCTGTTGTCGTTCCATTTATAGTGGTATATTATTTCAAACAATACAGATTGCATATCAACAGTAGCAAATACAGACTTTACCTATTCGTGGCGTTTGTAGTTTTAGAGATATTTTGGAGAATATTTTGTGAATTCTTTATGGTATATTTTAAAATATTTTTAGCATTGCAGTAAAAACAAACAAAGATTTACAAGTTTTGAAGAGAGTTTTGAGGGGATTAACCTCCAAAATAAATAAATCACAAAAGCTGAGTTTAATGATTGTGTTTTTAAATCATACAATTTTAGGGAAACCTTTTTCATACCTTTTGAAACACAAACAAATGCTCGTGCATGATTAGTAAGAAATTGGCTTCTTTACTTTTATTGACCCAAAAACCTGTAGCTTTGCAGTTGTGTTGATGTTTTATTATATCTTCTTTTAGCGTAAATCCTACTTTCAGAAATCTTTGCATTACCATAAAAGCCAAAGGCTGATACATCTTTTTCTTCTAGTGTCACCTATCAAAATAGCACAATATTTATTTGGTTTTAGTACCCTAAAAAGTTCCTTTGCTACTATTTCCATCTCATCACAAATTTTATCCAAATCATGAATATTCGATAAATCTTGCGGTATTTGTTTGTCTGAATAGGTTATTATATCGGCATAATCTGGGTTTATTTGTACCCAATTTTATTAATATTTAAACTATTTATTGTTAAGATTTGAAAATAGAATTGGTTGCTAGCAAAGTACTTGTGTGGAAATTTGAAACAATTTAAGATATTTGTGTTTTTTTGATTATCGTAAGGTCAGTTCTTCATTATTTATTTCCCTTTACTAAAACCTCTTTTATCTTCCCTCGTCCACAACTCTTACTATTTATAAACCTAGCACAATCAACAAAATCTATAGTATAGTCTTTATAAAGTTCTTTTATAAAATCAGTATCAGAGTTTGAGTGCATTATATAAACGCCTTTTTTATCCAAGTCTTTAAATACTTCAAAAAGTCTTTTTTGCTCATCATCCAAAAATACATCCTCATGATAAACCGTGAAGCTAGATGTTGGATTGAGAGGATAATAAGGTGGATCAAAATAGACAAAATCATTTGCATTGGTATATTCCAAAGTTTTACTAAAATCAGCTACTTCTATAGTTGCACCTTGTAAAGCAATAGAACTAAGATTTATAACATTTTCATCATAGATATTCGGATTTTTGTAGCTACCAAGCGGTACATTATGATAACCTTTGCTATTGACCCTATATAATCCATTGAAACAAGTTTTATTTAGGTATATAAATCTAGCAGCTCTCTCTACAGGATCCAAATCAGCAAAGTTTGCATCTCTATCCATAGCCCTAGTTTCATAATAAAAATCATATGAATGTTTTTCTTGATAAACTTTGAGAAGTTTGAGCAGTTTATTATGGTGATTTTGAACAACTTTATAAGTATTGATAAGTTCTTTGTTTTTGTCAAATAGATATACCTTTTTGTTGTCAAGCAATCCTAATCTTTTGAGCTCAAAAAACAATGCACCACCACCCACAAAAGGCTCAAAATAGTTATTGAAATTTTCAGGTATCCTTGATAGTAGCTCCGGTAATAATGACCTTTTGCCACCTGCCCATTTTATAAAAGGTTGAAACTTCAAACTAGCCATACTTTGTGGATAAGTCAATACATACTCCGTTATTTTATATATTTTGGATCTTACTATATTAGAACTTAATTTTTATAATATAATATAAATATTTATTAAATCGCCCAAGCGATACCGCAATTATTAACTATTAATTATTAGTTATTAATTAATCTACATCACCTCCGCCCTCCCACCCTTCATCACTACCATATCCTCTATCCTCACACCCATATCCCCATCAAGATAAATCCCCGGTTCTATGGTAAATACCATATTTTCTTCGATGATGACATCGCTTTTTGAACTAATTGTAGGGTATTCGTGGATGTCTAGCCCTACTCCGTGTCCAGTACTATGTACGAAATATTTGTCGTATCCAGCATCTTCTATTACACTTCTTGCAAGGGCATCTATCTCACTTGCTTTCATCCCTACCCTAGCGTTTTCTATCGCATTTCTTTGGGCTTTTAGGACTATATCGTATATCTTTTGCCAAGTTTGGTTTGTAAATCTTTGTTCTCTATTTTCTATATCCAAACCATCACCAAAGCTAAGGGTAACAGTCCTATCACTACAATATCTTTTATATTTAAGCCCTGCATCAATCAAAAGTAAATCATCTTTTTGTAAGATTTTATTTGTGGGAAGTGCATGGGGTTTGGCCGCATTTTCGTTGATAGCGGTTATTGGGTCGAAGCTTAAGTCATATTCCCCTTTGAAGATCATAGACTCTTTTGCCTTATAATGTATCTCTTTTTCACTCAAATTTACCGAACTTTTCAAAACCTCTCCAAGAGTTTTAAACCCCTCTCGCCCTAGCCTTACAGCTTCTTTCAAGATAGCTATCTCTTCATCTGTTTTGATAATACGCATCTGTTTTGAAAACTCTTTTTTTGGAGTCAGCTTTATATTTAGCTTTTTATCAAGTCCCAAAAAATCACTGTAAGTCAAATCGGCAGGATTAAAAAACAGCTTACTAATCTTACTTTTTTTTATGATTTCTCTTGCACTTTTGTGTAAATCTCTAGCTTCTATCACCTCTATGCCGTTTTTTACACACTCTTTTGCTTCACTTGAATACCTAGGGTCGGTTATAAAAAACCCTTCACTTCCAAGTCTTAAAAACAAAACATTATCACAACTAAATCCACTCTCAAAATATACCGCATTTTCATCTTTTAAAATATAGTTTTTCATAATACCCCAATATCAAAAGTCACTTTTATATTAATTTATGTATAATACTAGCTAATTTTTAATAAGAGAAATACAAAAAAGGAACTATATATATGAAAATAGCAGTTATTCAAGGACCAAATTTAAATATGTTAGGTGTTAGAGAACAACACATCTACGGTGGTATGACGTTAGATCAAATCCACGCACAGCTTCAGGCTACGGCAGAACAAAGCGGTGTAGAAATAGAATTTTTCCAAAGCAACTTAGAGGGTGAAATAGTTGACAAAATCCAAGAGTGCTTAGGTACGGTTCAAGGTATCATTATTAACCCTGCAGCTTACACTCACACTAGCATTGCTATCAGAGATGCTCTTGCAGCGGTAAATCTTCCGACTGTTGAAGTACATATCAGTAACCTTTATAAAAGAGAAGATTTCAGACAAAAATCTCTAACGGCGGCAAGTAGTACGGGTATTATCTCTGGATTTGGACCGTTTGGATACCATTTAGGACTTATTGCTCTTATGCAAGTTCTAAACGAAATAAGAGCTTACCAAGAAGCACAAGCACCTGCACAAGCGTAACTAATGACTATTATTCAAGCCGATTGGATTGTAACGTGCGATGAATACGATAATATCATCGAAAATGGTTGTATTGTTTTTGACGACACGATAATAGATTTGGGTAGTTTTGAAGATATTTCTTCAAAATATCCAAATACGCCTATCACGACGACAGCTCCAAACACCGTAATACTCCCTGGACTTATAAATCCACACGTTCACCTCGAATTTAGTGCAAACAAAACTACACTAAAATATGGCAATTTTATGACATGGTTAAATAGCGTCATAGAACACCGTGCCCAACTCATAGAAAAAGCAGATACGGAGTTAATAGATAATGAGCTTCAAGCCATACTAAAAAACGGTACTACTACCATAGGAGCTATAAGTAGCTATGGGTTTGATATGGAGTCTTTGCAAAAAACCAAACTAAACGTAGTTCATTTTAGCGAAATAATAGGGAGTAATGCCTCTATGGTTGATACTCTTTTTGCAGATTTTCAAGCTAGACTCAAGGCTTCAGCAAAGCTAAAAAGCGATAGATATACTCCTGCAATAGCTATCCATTCACCCTATTCCGTACATCCGTTTTTGATAAGAGAAACTTTGAAACTAGCACGTGAACAAAACCTATCCGTTACGGCACACTTTTTGGAAAGCATAGAAGAAAAAGAGTGGCTAGAGAGTTCAAGCGGAGGTATGTCTGATTTTTTCAAAAATTTTCTGAACCAAACGCAAAGTATTACAAAAGCTCACGAGTTTTTAAATCAATTCAAAGGGATAGAAAATCTTAGTTTTACACATTGCTGTCAAGCAAACGATGAAGAGTTAGAAACAATAGACGAATTAAATGCCACTATTATTCACTGTCCCGTATCAAATAGATTTTTGACAAATTCAACCCTTGAATACAAAAATATCGCACACAGAAGCTTTGCACTAGGAACGGACGGCTTAAGTTCGAACTACTCTTTATCCCTTTGGGAAGAGATGAAAAATGCTTTATTTATACATCAGCATATCAATATCACGGACTTAAGCAAAAAACTACTCAATGCCTCTACAAAAGGCGGCGCAAAAGCACTAGGTATGAAAAACAAAGGCTCACTTAAAAAAAGTTATGATGCCGATATTATTACCGTAACTTTACCTGATGCTTGTGAAAAAAAAGATATTTTTTTACAATTAATATTACACACGTCAAATAGTAGTGCAACATTTATCAAAGGAGAAAAAATTGTTTAGTTTAATACTTGAAAAAATAAAAGCAATATTTGATTTTATACAAAACTATTTCAAAACAGTGGTATTTTTGACTATCCTTTTTTTAGTTTTGACACCTAGCGGTGAAATAGTACCTCAAGCAAACCTTGCAAAAATAGAGCTATCAGGTGCTATTATGGATACATCCAAAGTTCTTGAAAAACTTCAAGAGGCAAAAGATGACAAAAACATAAAAGGTGTTTTGTTTGTGGTTGATTCTCCAGGCGGTGCGGTTGCTCCAAGCGTTGAGTTAGCTTATGTTATCAAAGAACTAAAAGAGACGAAACCCGTAGTAGCTTATGCAAGCGGTGTTATGGCAAGCGGTGGGTATTATGCCTCTATTTGGAGTAACAAAATCATAGCAAACCCGGGCAGTATGATAGGAAGTATCGGTGTGATTTTCCAAAGCTTCAATGTAGAAGAACTTATTTCAAAGCTAGGCATCAAACCTCAAACAGAAAAAATAGGTAAATACAAAGAAACAGGTACCCCTTTTAGAGAGTGGAAAGAGTACGAAAAAGAAGAGATTCAAAAGGTTATATCCCAAACTTACGATATGTTTGTAGCAGACGTAAGTAGTGCTAGAAATCTTGACCCAAAAAATCATACACATTTTGCAGATGCTCATATTTTTACTGCTCACGGAGCTAAAGAAGTAGGTCTTATAGATGAGATAGGAACATTATCAACTGCTCAAAAAGAGCTTATGACTCTAAGCGGTGTAAGTGTTCCCGTTTGGACGAAAGAGGACGAATTTGAGAAGTTTATGAACAAACTTATGGAAAGTAGTATGCAAAGTGTTGTAAAATACTTCAGTTCAGGACTAAGTGCAAAAATGGATTTTAATTAATTATTAAGGAATAGCATAAAATGAAATTTAATAGTGTTTTAGACAACGTTACAAGCTATGAAGCGGGTAAACCTATAGAGCTTGTTGTTAGAGAGTTTGGTATAGAACCAAAAGATGTAGTAAAACTTGCTTCAAACGAAAATCCTTACGGTACATCTCCAAAAGTTATCGCAAAACTTCAAGAGATAGCAAGTAAAGCGTTTTTGTACCCTGATGATAGTTTTTTTGAATTAAAAGATTCCCTATCAAGTAAATTCGGAGTAAATAGTAAAAATATCATCATAGGAAGCGGTAGTGACCAAGTTTTGGAATTTTGTATCCATGCAAAATGTAACAAAGATTCAAAAGTATTGATGAGTAAAACTACATTTGCTATGTATGAAATATATTCTAAACACGTAGGTGCAAAGGTATTAAGAACTCCTAGCCACCACCATGTTTTAGATGAGTTTAGAGAAATATACACGCAAGAAGGTGCGGATATAATATTCCTTTGCCTTCCAAACAACCCTCTTGGTGAATGTCTTGATAAAGAAGATGTATATAAATTTTTAGATGAAGTTGCAAGTGATACGCTTGTAATTCTTGATTGTGCTTACGGTGAATATGCAAAATACAAAGATAGCAAAAAAGAGATAGTAGCTTCAGATGTGATAGCAAAATATCCAAACGTAATATATCTAGGTACATTTTCAAAAGCTTATGCACTAGGGGGTATGAGGGTTGGATATGGTATCGCAAACGAAGATATAATATCGACTTTACACAAAGTAAGACCACCTTTTAATATCACCACGTTGAGCCTTGCAAGTGCTATAGAAGCACTTAAAGACGAAGAATTCATAAGTGAATGTATAGCAAAAAACTTTACGGAAATGTCAAGATACGAAGAGTTTGCAAAAGAAATGAATATCACTTATATCCCAAGCTATACAAACTTTATCACATACTATCTTGAAGGTGTAAGCTCAAAAGAGGTTGCAAATGCACTTCTAAAAAGAGGTATGATTATAAGAGATTTGACAAGCTATGGTCTAAATGCTATTAGAATTACCATAGGAACAAACGAACAAAATAGTAAATTTTTTAAGATTTTTAAAGAAGTGCTAGGTAAATAATGAAAGATATAAATATCAAAAACAAAAGTACGCAAGAATTAGAACAAATTGCACAAGACATAAGAAATAGAATAATAGAAGTAGTTAGCCGTAACGGTGGACACTTCAGTTCTACACTGGGTGCAGTTGAACTAACTCTCGGTATGCACTATGTTTTTGATGCAAAAAGTGACCCTTTTATATTTGACGTAAGTCACCAATGCTACCCACACAAACTTCTCACAAATAGATGGGAGGAGTTTACCACCCTTAGACAATTCGGCGGTATGAGCGGTTTTACAAAACCAAAGGAGAGTGATGCAGATTATTTCGTTGCAGGGCATAGTTCTACATCCATATCTTTAGCAGTAGGTGCCGCAAAGGCTATCAAACTAAAAAATGAGTCAAGAGTTCCTGTTGTTATGATAGGAGATGGAAGTATGACCGCAGGGATGGTGTATGAAGCACTAAATGAACTTGGTGATATCAAATATCCTGTGGTTATCATACTAAACGACAATGAAATGAGTATAGCAAAACCGATAGGTGCTATCAGCAAACACTTAAGTAAAATATTAGCAGGTAAGACGTATCAAAACTTTAAAGAAAAAGTAGATAGCTTTTTGAAAAAAAACTTCCCTGACGGTACTACATATTTGGCAAAAAGATTTGAAGAAAGTATCAAGCTTATTACACCTGGTATTTTATTTGAAGAGATGGGGATTGATTATATAGGACCTATTGACGGACATAATCTTGAAGAAATCATCGACACTTTACAAATAGCAAAAGAGATGGGCAAACCGGTAATAGTTCATGCTAAAACTATAAAAGGCAAAGGTTACAAAATAGCTGAAGGGTGTCATGAACATTGGCATGGAGTAGGACCTTTTCGTGTAGAAACGGGTGAATTCATAAAAAAAGCGGGAGCAAAAAGTGCAACTGCCGTTTTTAGCGATAAACTTTTACAAATGGCACAACAATACGAAAATATAGTCGGTGTAACGGCAGCTATGCCAAGCGGTACCGGAATAGATAAACTAATGAGCAAATTCCCATCACGTTTTTGGGATGTTGCAATAGCAGAACAACACGCAGTTACCTCTATGGCTGCTATGGCAAAAGAGGGTTTTAAGCCTTTTATTACTATTTATTCAACTTTTTTACAAAGAGGATTTGACCAAATAGTACATGATGTATGTTTGATGAATTTACCTGTTGTATTTGCCATAGATAGAGCAGGAATAGTAGGAAATGACGGAGAAACACATCAAGGTGTTTATGATATATCATATCTTAGATTTATACCGAATATGGTTTTATTGGCTCCAAGAGATGAAAAAACACTTGAGCTATCTCTAGAATTTGCATACACATGTCCACACCCTTGTGCCGTAAGATACCCTAGAGGTGCTTATGAAACTTTAGAATTTGCCCCTACAACTTTTGAGATAGGTAAAAGTGAACTCTTAAAAGACGGTAATGGCGATATATTATTTATAGGTTACGGCACGGGAGTAGCAAAAGCGATAAATACTGCAAAACAAATAGACAAAGATATAGCAATACTAGATTTGAAATTCGTAAAACCTCTTGATAGCGAAATGCTTGAAAAACTATCTCACAAATACAAAAACTGGTATGTATTTAGCGACTCGCAAAAACAAGGCGGTGTCGGAAGTGCTATACTAGAATTTTTGAGCCTAAAACAAATAACTGATATTAAACTGACAAGTTTTGAATATGATGATATATTTATACAACACGGTGATACGAAAGACGTGGAAAGAGGTTTGGGAGTTACACCGGAACAAATAGCTAAATTAGTAACCAACAATGAATAATTAATAACTTAAGTATCACTTAGTGATGTTTTAGTCAATTACCGTTGTGAAGCAACTCCAAAACTGTTAATTATTAGCTATTAATTATTAATTAATAAATATGGCTCTCGCCACATTTATTATAGTTTGTCGCTATTTTTAGCCAAGTACTCAGCAACACCTTTTGTGTCAGCTTTCATACCTTCGTCACCTTTTTGCCATCCAGCTGGGCAAACTTCACCGTGAGTATTTACGAAAATCATAGTATCAACCATTCTTATCATCTCATCTATGTTTCTTCCAAGCGGTAAATCGTTGATTACTGCGTGTCTTACTGTTCCGTCAGAATCTAATAGGAAACTTCCTCTCAATGCAACAGACTCGTTGAATAATACATCGAAATCTCTTGAAATTTGTTTATTTAAATCCGCTACAAGAGGGAATCTAACTTGACCTATACCACCTTCTTTAACTGCAGTGTTTTTCCATGCAAAGTGTGAAAATTGGCTATCAACAGATACACCTATTACATTAACACCTCTAGAAGTAAACTCTTCTAATCTTTTGTCAAACGCAATAATTTCAGATGGACATACGAATGTAAAGTCTAACGGGTAGAAAAATACAACTGTACCTTTTTCACCTAAATTATCATACAATCTAAAATTATCTACTATTTCATTGTTACCTAATACAGCTGTAGCCGTAAAATCCGGAGCTTTTTTTGTTACTAACATATTCAATCCTTATTTATTTAATTTTGTAATTGTAAAATTATATCATTTTTAAATTAAAATAACAAAAGAAATAGGACAAATTTTATCCTTTAAGAATTTTTTAAATATCTTAAAAAATAGCATACTATAATACAATATATAGTATGATCAGTACCTAAATCTTTATACAAGGATAAAATATGGCTCTACAATCGTTTGAAGTAAATAACGTAAAATGCGGTGGATGTGCAAATACTCTAAAAAAAGCACTTAAAGAAGATTTCGGTGAAGTAGAAGTAAACCTTGAAGTAATGCCAAGAGTAATTACGCTAGATATAGATGATACGAAAATAGACACTCTTAAAAGTAAATTGAGAACATTAGGGTATCCTTTGGTAACAGATGAGCTCTCAACATTTGAAAATATACAAACAAAAGCTAAGAGTTTCGTCTCATATGCAATAGGTAAACTAGATAGTTAACTATTATTTGTTTAAAATAGTAACACTTTGTATTTTATGAATCATTAATTTTAATATTTAAAAGAATTGTTACTTAGGATTCGTTATTCTGTCATAGTGATAAAGGTTCACTTTGAAATAAATTCAATGTAAGGGGAAAAGATGTCAAAGATAGAAGCTCCTGCTAATACACCTGTATGGGTTGATGAGAGCAGATGTAAAGCATGTGACGTGTGTGTTTCTGTATGTCCTGCCGGAGTTCTCGCAATGAGACCGGCACCAACTTCAACACTAGGTGCAATGATTACTATAATTGCTCCTGAGAGTTGCATAGGCTGTAATGATTGTGAATTGTCATGTCCTGATTTTGCTATATATGTAGCTGACAAATCAGAGTTTAAATTTGCAAAACTAACAGATGAAGCAAAACAAAGAGCGCAAGCAATTAAAGATAACAACTATAGAATATTAAGCGCTTAAGGAGAAAATAATGGCGACTAGAGAAATAATTTCAAGCGGTAATGAACTGTCTGCTTTGGCAGCTGTTGATGCTGGATGTAGATTTTTTGGAGGGTATCCTATTACTCCTTCAAGTGAAGTAATGCACGAAATATCTGATCTTTTACCTGAAGTCGGCGGTACTGCTATACAAATGGAAGATGAGATTGCCGGAATCGCTGCAACGATAGGTGCTGCAATGAGCGGTGTTAGAGCTATGACTGCTACATCAGGTCCGGGTGTTTCACTAAAAGCTGAGAATTTAGGACTTGCTCAAATGGCAGAAGTTCCTTTGGTTCTTGTAAACGTTATGAGAGGTGGTCCAAGTACTGGTCTTCCTACAAGGGTATCTCAAGGTGACGTTAGACAAGCAAGAAATCCAAGTCACGGTGACTATAGATCTATAACACTATGTGCAGGTAACTTAGCTGAATGTTATACTGAGGTAGTAAGAGCATTTAATCTTGCAGATAGATTTATGCAACCCGTTATCGTATTGACTGATGAAACTTTAGGTCATATGCACGGTAAAGCAATACTTCCAACTGTTGAAGAAGTAAAAGCCGGTATAGTTCCAAGAAAAAAATTTGAAGGTGAACCACAAGATTATAGACCTTACGGCGTCGGCGCAGATGAAGCAGCGGTTCTTAACCCAATGTTTACGGGATATAGATACCATTTTACAGGCTTACACCATGATGCAAAAGGTTTTCCTACCGAAGAGATAGAAACATGTAGAAAACTTATCCAAAGACTTGAAGATAAAGTTATGATGCATGCAGATGAAATAGAGCTAAATGAGGAATTTATGCTTGATGATATGACAGGTGCCGAAGGGGAAGTTTTAATTATAGCTTACGGTTCAGTGTCACTTGCAGCTAAAGAGGCTATTAGACACTTAAGAGCAGAAGGCATAAAAGCCGGATTATTTAGACCTATTACACTTTGGCCGAGTCCTGCAAACAGAATTAAACATTTTACGGATATGATTAAAAACGTATTATGTGTTGAATTAAATATCAGACAGTATACGGAAGAAGTAGAAAGAGTATCAAGCAGACTTGATATACAAGGTCTATACAAGGTAAATGGACGTGCTATCTCTCCATATGAGATTGTTACAAAAGTGAAGGAGGTATTCTAAAATGGCTTTCAATTACGATAAATACTTAAGATTAGAAAAAATGCCGACACTTTGGTGTTGGGGATGTGGTGACGGTGTTATCCTTAAAGCTGTTATTAGAGCCATTGACGCTTGCGGTTGGAAACAAGATGACGTATGTGTAGTTTCAGGTATTGGATGTTCCGGAAGATTTTCATCATATGTTGATTTCAATACTATCCACACGACTCACGGTAGAACTATAGCATTTGCAACAGGTGTAAAGCTTGCAAATCCAGACAAACACGTAATATGTGTTGCCGGTGACGGTGATGCCATGGCTATCGGTGGAAATCATACGATTCACGGATGTAGAAGAAATATTGATATAAATTTCATTATGATCAATAACTTCATCTATGGTTTGACAAATTCTCAAACAAGTCCTACGACTCCGCGAGGTTTCTGGACTGTAAGTCAAAAAGCAGGTAATATCGACCCTACATTTGATGCTTGTAAAGTTGCAATCGCTTCAGGTGCTTCATTTGTAGCTAGAGAAACTATACTTGACCCTAAAAAACTAGAGAGAGTTTTAATCAAAGGTTTCCAACATAAAGGTTTTGCATTCTTTGATATTATGTCAAACTGCCATATTAACCTTGGTAGAAAAAACAAAATGGATAGTGCTATGAAAAACTTAGAGTGGATTGATTCTATAACTGCACCACTATCAAAATGGGAAAAAATGACTCCTGAAGAGCAATTAAACGCGTTCCCAACAGGTATCTTGAAACATGATGAAAATGCTAAAGAATACTGTGAAATGTACGAAGAAATTAAAAAAGTACATCAAGGCAAAAGAAAAGCAATCACTCAAGACGAATTTGAGAAAAAGATATAAGGAGTAACACTATGGCTAGAACATTAATGAGATTTACGGGTGTTGGTGGACAAGGTGTACTTCTTGCCGGAGAGATTTTTGCAGTTGCAAAAATCAAAACCGGTGGTTATGGTTTAAAAACTGCAACATATACTTCTCAAGTTAGAGGTGGTCCAACGGTTGTTGATATTACGTTAGATGATAATGAAATTTTCTACCCTTACGCAAATGACGGTGAGATAGATTTCATGCTTTCCGTTGCACAAAAAAGTTATGATTTATTCAAAAACGGTGTTTCTGAAGGCGGTACAATAGTAGTTGAACCAAATCTAGTAACACCTACGGAAGAAGATAGAAAAAAATGGAGAATTGTTGAAATTCCTATTATTACCATTGCAAAAGAAGAAATCGGAAACGTTATTACACAATCTGTTGTAGCTCTTGCTATAGCAAACAAATTTATGAATGCTATCGATAAAGAAACACTGAGAGAAGTAATGCTTTCAAAAGTTCCTGCAAAAGTTCACGCAGTAAACAACAAAGCTTATGACTTAGGTTACAAATACGCTGAAGAGGCTATGAGTAAGTAGTTAATAGTTATTGGTTATTGGTTATTGGTAAGATAAATAATTATTCATCCAATACACCAATACACCATGTAGCGAAGCGATGTAGCCGTAGGCAAATCCCACTGGAAAAATCCCGCAGGGCAAAGCTTGAGGACAATACACCTAATCTTCCCTTTACCATACTTTTGATATAATCAATTTTCATATATTACACACAAGGTTTTTTAATGATAAAAATAGATATGAACTCAACTGAATTCCAAACAGAACTAGAAAATACAAAAAACTTTACAGACAAAGTATGTTCACAATTTGGCTTTGTATATAACCCTGAAGATGAAGTCAACGAATCAGTACAAATGGGTCTTACTAGAAATAAACTAATATACAACAAAAGATACTGTCCATGTTTTATGGTAATAGGAATAACGAAGGAAGAACAAAAAGCAGCAGATAATAGAATTTGTCCTTGTAAACCTGCTTTAGAGTATGAAATACCTGAAGAAGGCAAATGTCATTGTGGTATTTTTTGTACAAAAGAGTATGCTAGTAAGTTTGCGAGTACAAACGAAGCTGAAATTGTAGTACATACACACTCAAGAGGATTAAGTACACTTGAATGTGAGCTATTACTAGAAAAAGAGTCTATTGATGCAGATGAGCTCGAAGCACTACTTGAAGCAAGAGCTTTAAAAATGGTTGATTTTAATCTTGTTGATGTTAGAGAGTGGATGGAATGGAAATCAAGAAGAATTGAAGGAACAGACTATCTAATCCCGACAACAAGCTTTTATAACACCATAGGACAACTTGAAAACCAAAAAGAAATAGTTACTATCGTATATTGTTATAGCGGTAGTAGAAGCGCATATTGCCAACATGTAATGCATGATTTAGGATTTAGAAAAGTTATAAACTTTGATTTCGGTATTATGACATATAAAGGCAAAGTTATTAGCGGAAATTGACAAATAATGGTTGATGGTTCTTGGTTGAGATTTAAGGGTTAAGGATGATAGATGCAGGGATTGAGGGTATTAGTCAAAAAGCTTAGCTATATAGTATTGATGCTTCTTCTTATAAGCGTAATATCTTTTAGTGTAATCCAACTTGCCCCTAACTCATTTTTTGCTAGCGGGGAATTAAATCCAAACATTACCCCTGAAACCATAGCAAACCTAAAAGCCATTTATGGTCTTGATAAACCTCTACACATACAATTCTTTTCATGGCTAAGTTCTATTTTAGTGCTTGACTTCGGTGTCAGTTTTTCAAGCGGTGAAATGGTAAAAGATATGATTTTAGAAAAATTACCTATTACTTTAGCGATAAATATAACAAGTATGTTTTTTATATTCGTTATATCACTTTATCTAGGTATTAAATCTGCACTCAAAAAAGATATGTTGTACGATAAAATTGTGAAACAACTTTCACTTATAAGCTTTTCTATGCCCTCTTTTTATCTTGCGGTTATAGGTATTTTGATTTTTGGTTTATGGCTTGAATTGGTACCTATTTCAGGTATAAGTTCAGGTAATTATACGGATGGTATAAAATATTATTTGGATATCTCATGGCATTTATTATTACCTATCACTATCATTATTTTCGGAGGAATAGGAAGTCTAACTTTGTATATTCGTTCACTTACGTTAGAAATACTCAGAAGTGATTATATTTTCTTTGCCAAATCGAGAGGGATCACTGGATATAAACTTTTTAGGTACTATATACTTCCAAATCTTTATCCTCCTGTTATTACTCTACTTGGTCTTTCATTACCCGGAGTTATAGGTGGAAGTGTTATTTTGGAAACTATATTTGCGATAGACGGTATGGGTTTATTGTTTTTTCAAAGTGCAATGAGTCGTGACTACCCTGTAATTATGGGTATTCTTATTATAGGTGCTTTTTTAACGCTTATAGGGAATATCATAGCTGATTTGATACTAGCAAAACTCAATCCAAACTTCAAAATAAACTAATCTTTTTTTGATACCCGTTTGATAAATTCATCTGCAAAAGAATATCCGTTTTCTTTTGATTTTGTCATCCAAAACAGCCCTTTTTCTTTATCTTGAGGCACACCGTAACCTTCATAGTAAAAAAGCCCCACATAATACTGAGCTTTTGCATACTCTTGCGTAGCTGCTTCAAAATACCAAAATAAAGCTTTTTCATAATCTTGTTTTACAAGTTCTCCGGAACGGTAAAAATCAGCAAGTTGTGTTTGGGCAAATTTATTCTCCAAAGTTGCAGCTTTTTCAAGCCAATATAAGGTTTTGTCATTATCTTTTGCAACACCTTCACCGCTATAATACATCAAAGCTAAATTAAATGCCGCCACGTCATTATTACGTTTTGCAGCCTCTTCATACCAATAAGCCGCTTTTTTCATATCTTTGTTTGTTCCAAAACCAAAGTAATAAAATCTTGCAAGATTGTTTTGTGCGGGCACTACACCCTGTGTTGCGGCTTTTTCGTACAACATAAATGCTTTTTTCTGATATTCTTTATCTAATTCATGTTGTTCATATAACATAGCAAGATTAAACTGTGCTATTGAATAACCGCTATTGGATGCTTTTTCATACCATTCTATAGCTTTTATTTTATTTTTCTCTCCGACAAGACCGTGTTCATAAAAATAAGCAAGATTATTTTGTGCTTGAACGTTACCTAAATTTGAAGCTTTTTCAAGCCACACAAAACTCTCATATAAATTTTTCTCAACGCCTAAGCCTTTTTGATACATAATAGCCAAATTATACTGGGCATTTGAATTATTTTCATTTGCTAGTTTTGAAAATATCTCATACGCTTTTGTATAGTCTTTTGACAAGTAACTATTTACACCTTCCTCAAAATCACCTGCAAATAACAGTGATACAACAAATAAACTTGCCGTTAATGTTTTAAGAGTTTTCTTCATCGTGTCCAATCTCTTCAATATTTAGTTCATCATCTTTTTCTATAATAGTATCTGATTCTACCGTATCTTTTTGACCACATTCTATTACACCTTTTTCAAACTCTTGGTTTGCCTTCATAAACTTGGAAGGCTTAATTATTTTTTCTTCATAAAAGCCACCTATATTCGTCTTAAAAGAATCTCCCAAGGCGGTCTTTTTGCTGTCGTTATAAGCATCAAGATAAAGACTATCACGTTCAGCCAAAAAGAAATCCATTTTTTCCCATATAAAATTATGTTCATCTTTATCTACATAATACTTACCTTTCTTATCAGGGTCATAATACCCGATAACGGTCATTTTTGCTAGGGTTCCTAAATCATCCTCTTCAACTTCAAGTAAATACTCTTTCACTACTATTTTACTACCTACCAAATGGTAAAAGGTATCTATCTTGGTAACTTCAAGTCTATCTCTATATGAATCTATAATGTATTTATCATTTTGTGCAGTAATAAATGCTCTTTTACCTGCTAATAAAACATCATCTTTTGAGAATTTGTCATAATACTTAAGTGTCACAATCTCTTTTTGAGAACATCCGGATATGAATAGAGCCAACAATAATATATTTATAAAAAAAGCTGTTTTCATATATTTCCTTTAAAACTTACTAACTGCATCTAAGCCCATAAGTTTACAAACTTTCAAGTCATTTTGCGACTTAATACTGTCACCTATAGCTATAATATTATTTGCTTCGCAGAAATTCAATACACTTCTTAATAAATGTTTTTTATCCCTATCTTCGGCAATACCGTTTGTATAATCTTTATGTACCCTTAAATAATCTAATTTAAATATCTCCAAATCTTCAAGATTAAAATCATTCATCGTATAACGTTTCATAATAACCTTTGCACCGAAACGATGTACTTCATCAACGAAATGCTTGAAAACTTCTACTTTTGTCGAAGCATTATAGGATGTCATACTAAATACCAGATTTTTTGCCGCTTCTTCATTATATAATAAAATAGAGTGAAGCCATATTACGAACTCACTATCCTCCAATGAAAACATAGACAAATTCACTGCTATTTTGTGCTGTATCTCATTGGAGTTAATATAAAATATTACATTTTCTAGTATATATTTATCAAATTTTGACGCTAAACCTATCTTTTCTGCAGCAGATATAAATACGCCTATCGGGAACTTATCACCGTTTTCGTCAA
The DNA here is from genome assembly GCA_020723015.1 of Arcobacter nitrofigilis. Classification (GTDB taxonomy): domain Bacteria; phylum Campylobacterota; class Campylobacteria; order Campylobacterales; family Arcobacteraceae; genus UBA6211. Next base: position 7,681 of record DYJR01000004.1, on the reverse strand, counting down.
TCAATAAAGGCATAGCCTCTTGCATAATTACTTCATCTGTCTCAATCAAATGAGTATCAAAGCCATAATTAATTTCAAATGATTGTTGATCGATAATAGCCCTTACACTTTGTTCTAGTATGGCAAATTTATCAACTACCTCAGAAGAACTAACTATACTAAATACATCTCCAGCTGAAGATAGTTTGTTGTATGAATCACTTAAAGAGTGCAAAATAGAATCAATAGTACCGTATTTATCAAAAGGTATAAAAGTAAACCTTGACAATGTATCATTTACCTCATATCTAAATGCCATGTCTTGTAATTCATCCATCAAATTTGACGCAAAGGCATTAATAACTTCTTCATCTTTATTTTTCACAATCATAGCAAACTCTGAACCAAAGAACCTATAAAGAGTTGCTTCTTGTAATTCAAACTTATAAAACTTATTTTGTACCGTATGGGCGAATTCTTCTATTAGATGATTTGCCAAGGCAGAACCAAACTGCTTAGTAAAAACACCTAGTGCTTCTATCTTAATATATCCTATAAATCCGTCCGCTCTAGTAATAAACATATTCTTCAAATCTAATTCAAATACTTTTTGATTTTGTAAACCTGTCAAGTCATCTGTAAAGACTTTTCTTTCCAAAATATCTTTATTTATATTTAACTCATTTACCACTGATGTATACTTTTTCAGAACTTTGTTTAGTAATTCTATGACATTATCAAAGTCTGTATTACCGCTTTTATACTCTATCTTATTTGCAAAATTATTGTCAAGGGCATTTTGCATATTGCTTTCAAATAATTTGATAGGTCTTAGTAATAATTTCAAAACAAATAGATAGTATATAGCTCCTAAAACTGCGTTAATACCTATAAGCAATACAATAAAATAGATCCAAAACAATTTATAAAAATTACTTAAACGCTTTTCTACTACGGTATCATCAATAACATAACTCATTTTTGCAAAAGGCTCATCTACAAAATATATATCTTTTGTCTTAACAAATTCAGGATTATCTATCTTTGTAATATCTATATCATTTCTTGATAATTCATAATAAAAGTTCAGTCTAGACTGAGCATTTATCAATGTGCCGTCTTTGTATAATATAAATTTGACATTCACGGCTCTTTTTGGATTAAACAGTGCCGTAGTATATAGTTTATACATATTATTACTTTCCAAAGAAATAAACCCGTTTCTAGCATCCGTAGATATATCCGTTACATCCCAGTCTAAGTTCTTCGGAAACGTAGAATTATAAATCAAAGCACTTTTAGTAAACACCAAACTGTTATACGTTATTTTAATATGCTCTATATTTGTAGTGTTTACAACACCTCTTAAAATATTAAAAATACTCATATAATCACTTGCCATTAGTGCCTCTTGTAACCCTGTTAATACGTATTCTATATCTTTTTCGTTACCATGCTCGAATTCTTGTGTTATTTTCTCTTTAAACGTAAAATAGTTATAACCGAAAGATAAAACAGTTATTAATGATAAACTTACGGCCAATATAAGAAACTTTTTACCTATTGTGAAATTCATTTTTTAGTCTTTAGTTGAAAATTCAATTATTTTAGATATCGAATTAACGTAAGGGTGCAATGTTTCTAAAGCTTTTATTGCACTCTCTTTATCATTAAAATCACCTATAAATACCTGTACTTTACCGTTACCTACATCTTGAGTATAATAATCACTTATTCCATATCGTTGCGTAAACCATTTTAGTTTATTTTTATCCAACAAACTTATATCGATTTTATATTTGATATTTGTAGCTACTTGTGCTGTAAGCTCATCTTTAACTTTATCTTCAAAATAAACTTCTACTATTTCTTCAGATTTTTTATCATCTACCGCAATATTTGCAACAGTAGGAACTTCTTCAACTGTCGGAACTTCTTCAACTGTCGGAACTTCTTCAACTGTCGGAACTTCTTCAACTGTCG
>DYJR01000004.1:0-5619 GCA_020723015.1 Arcobacter nitrofigilis | reverse complement strand
GTGTCGCTATCGTTTCAGTAACTTTTACTTCTTGTTCAATTTCAGTCTTGCTATCTAATATTTCTTTTTCATTTACCGCAGGAGTTTCAACCGACTCTTTTAGCTCGTCTTTAGTAGGTTCATTTTTAACGGACTCTTTTGGAGTTTCTACAGGTTTGTCGCTTGCTTTTTTGAAATCTTGATCTAACTCTTTATCTGTTTTTTTATCTTTTGCAGGCATATCAACCAAAACAGATTTTTTAGTATCAACATCTACTACTATACCATTTTCCTCTATTTTTACGTCTTCCGATACAGTCACATACTCAACTGCACCTTTAGCCTTACTAGGTGTTCCTAAAGGCAAATCTTTGTATTTTGCATACAATTCTTGTTGGTATTTGATATGTTCGACTACAGGATAGTATTTATCTTTGATAGCAGATGATAAAAGTGACAACGCTATATGAGCATCCTCATATTTAGAAAACACACCGTGAACAATCTTAATCCACTCACCGTTTGGACCGTATCTGTACATCAATGAACTATCATATATATCTTCGCTATCAACAAGGTTTATTGCATCGTCAAGATTTGCAAACGTCGCTAAATTGATAGTATAATATTCGCCTGAAGCACTCATAAATTCTTGTTTAAATTTAGCATCCGTAGAATAAGGCTTCGGAGGTTTAGGTGCCATTTTAATAGTCTTCGTCTGAACGATAGCTCTTGGTTTCAACTCATCAAAACCGTTAATAAACTTCCTATATAACTCTTTTATTTTATCTATTGTAACCACTTCGTATTGTTTTGAATCTAGTTTTTTCATCTGTTCTAAAGAGTCTTTAGCTTCTTGTTCATCGGCAAAAATTCCATATGACATTACGCTTCTTAATTTATAATCTCTAAGTACATCTACTATAAATGCCTGTTTCGATAAAGAACTATCTTTAATATAGCCGAAAGCATCATAAACTGTTTCAAAATCACTCACAAATATCGTATAGTTGTTATCATCCGCATCTAAGAATTTATCTTTGAAAACCAAAATATCTTCCATAGAATCTATAACTTCAACTTCACGAACAACCTCTTTCTCTTCTTTAGGTGCCGTAACTTCAGCTTTTGCTATTATTTCGCTATTTTCTTTTTCAACTTTTGTAAAATATTTATTATTGTAGCCGCTTAAACTAAAGTCAATATATTTATCATCATTTGGCTCTAGTTCAAAATAAGAAGTCAATCTTCCCGTTTCAAACAACAATTTGAAATAATCATTTAACCTATTCTCATAAAATTCTATTAGTGAAACTTCCGCACTATTAAGCTGTCTTTGAGCCGTTAACAGTGTTTGTAAATCTTGTTCACCATTTTTAAAAGCTTCCCAATACGAATCCACCATTGTTGTAGATGATGAAACTTCCTCTTTTGTACTGGAGATAGAGCTAGATAGTGCTTTTAATGACTGATACAGATTTGAAATAATCCATTTAACCTTTCGTCTTTCTTCTTCAATTTTATAATTTAACTCACGTATTGTACTATAAACTGATTTCATTTTATTAGTATCAACACCACCATTGTAAAGATTGTATTTAAAAGTTATAAATGCCTCTTTAGTATCTTGTATATACAAATCTTCAGGCTTAACATCTTTATCGTAAGTTCTTGTCGTAGTAAGTTCCAAATCTATTTTAGGCCTAAATGCAGATTCGGCACTTTTGAGTTTATACTTCTCGGCTTCTATATCTATGAGATAACTAACTATATTTATATTTTGCTTACTAGCAAGTTCTAGTAAGGTTTCTATAGGTTCGATTTCAGTATCAAATTCATACTCGTAAGGAAGTGTAAACTTAAAATTTTCACCTACTATATATTCATAGTACTTAACTGCTTCAACAAACTTTGATTTCGTTTTATTAAATTTTGACTCAGCATTTGCTACGCTTGCCTTAATAGAACTCAAATCACCGATACTTGCAGCCCCTAGTTCATATTTAACGGTCACTATTTCTAATATTTTATTCAACATCTCCATATTTGCTTTTGTAACATTTAAAGATTGTGAAGCAAATACTACGCCGAAATATGCTTTAATAGCATTCTGAACTTCCTGATTAATAGCCAATTCATATCTATTTTTTGAAACTTCCAAAGATTTTTCTAAACCTCGGATTTTATTTACGGTCGCTCCGCCTGAATATAAATTTTGTTTAACTTGTAATTTAAAAGTTTCATCGTTAAATTTTTTGGTCGGATCAAATTCACCCTCATCACCTGGAGTTTTATGGGTTCTACCGTATCTATATTCCGCGTCCAAAGTCGGTTTGTACCCAGAATAAGCATCATCAAGTGTGATTTGAGCTTGTCTTACTTTTTCTCTTGCCACTTTTACGTTGTGACTATTCGCAACCGCTTCTAAAACAACATCAAATAATGAAACTTTTACATAATCATCAATATTGCCTTCCAATTCGGCAGAAATAACCTTGGAAGGTTTTTGTACTCTTATAGGAACGACTTCAAGACCTGTTTGACCTGTCTTTTCACCTTCTATTCTATTACTTCCCTTAGTCTCTTCAAGGTTTATATCCAACTGTGATATTGCCTCTATTTTATCCTGATTTTCAACTTTTTCGATATCAGTTTCACCCTCAACGTTAGCAACAGACATGGTACACAACAAACAAGCAGCAACTATAGAAATTTTCATATTTGTTTTAATTAAACTCATTTTTTCTCAACTCTTACTATTATATAGCCATTTGGATTTTCATTTTGTATTCCGGATAAATCAACCTTCAATAAATCAACTTGAACATCTTTGATATCATAACCTAACTGACGTATAAGGTTTCTTGTATTAATAGTTCGAGCTAATGATATTTGCTTCATTACGGTAGCACTTATTTGATTTGTCGGGTCAACCGCATTGATCTTGACTCTATTATTTGGATATTTCTGTTTCATATTATAAATAAACTCTTTTATTTGCATTATAATAGGATTATCAAGTTTTATATCACTGCCGCCGAAATTTACCAATAGATAATTATCAGCCGAAACCGTAGCTTGTTTTGTGACTTCATCTTCATAAATTCTACTCAAATCTTTACCGGCACTTTCAAAATCACCCATTTGGTCTTTTGTTTCAGGATTTTCTATCATTTCTTGCTGTCTTTGTACCACAATAACAGCCTCATCTTTTTTTTGCTCCGGCTTCAGAATAATCTCTTCCGTCGCAACGGTACCGGTATATGAAGCCTTAAATTTAAATTGTGCGTAATATGCTATGTTTACTATAGTAATTAATAAGAATAGCAACATTACAAGTATTACAGATGAAAAAATATCAACAAACGGAGGCCAAGGGTTGAACTCTTCATCACATCTTTTTTTTGCCATATGACTACTTTCTTATACTATCTTCTATATTTTGCAATCTACTATCAAAATTAGTAATAAACTGTTGCATTAATTCTTGATTTTGTTTTTGCAAATCAAGTAACTGTTTCATGGTTTTATGTTCATTTGTTGCAATATTTGCCAAACCTTGAATTGATTCATCAAGCATATTAGAGTTTGAATATTGATTGATATTTAACTCTTTTACCGCATTTACCAAACTCTCTAGCATTGCTATTTCATTACCGCTTGCTTTTGTCGTAGCATTTAAATTTTCAGACAACATTTTATAGACGACCTCATTACTCTGAGCACTCTTTTTAATCTCTTCTTTGATACCGCCCATTGCTTCTGCTAGTACATCCACAAATCTACTACTTGACATTAAATCAGCAATACCGCCTTGAGCAACACCTCCAGATGAAATACCTCTTGCAACGTTTATCTGACCACCTCTAACTGCTTGTTGGAATTGTTCTATAACGTCTGAAGATTGAGTATCGATAATTTTACCTTTCATCCAGTCTTCTATATCCTCGATAAAAGTTTCTTGATTTCTTGTAAGGATATACATTTTTATACTCAATATGATAGCAGTAGCAACCCCGAATAAAGAAGAACCGAAACCGATAGCCATACCACTAAGAGGCCCTGAGAATCCTGCCATAACTTCAGCTAGATTAATATCTCCCGCAAGAGATAAAATAATCCCTCCCATCTCGTCGATAGCTTTCAATAAACCGGTAAAAGTACCGAAAAGTCCTATCATCAAAGATGTACCGATAAAGAAGTTTATATAACTTTTTTGATTTACAAATTTATCTTCAAGCCAACTTGTAACATCCTTAGCTTCAGATTGCGTAAAATATAAAGTACCGCTTTTTGCACGTTTGTAAAACATATGTGCAATATTTGCAGGCATAATCTTGTCTATACCTTTTAGATAATAAATAAGTTGGTCACCCTTTTTGTATGCCATAATACCAAATGTACCGGCAAGCATAGTAAGCCTAAAGGCAGCATGGTAAACTATAATCATACCGATTGTGAGAATAGTTAAAACTGCAATATTAAACGTCAAGGTTGACATAAAAAATATTTTAATCATCTTAAAGTTCGCAAACACTAAGAAAAATATAAACAACCAAAAAACAAAGTAGATTTTTAATATCTTTAGTCTTCTCATAATCTACCTTAAAATAAGAATAATATAATCGATATAATAAGCCCTAAAGCAACCATAGTAACGGTCTTAGTCATATTATCGGCAATATTCACGAATCCACCTTCCAAGTCCGTACTTTCACCGACTACGATAAGCCCTATTTCTACACCGTTTATATCATTAACTTTTTTAACGCTTCTATAATAATTTTCACTAACTAAGAACTTTTGTGATACGAATTTTTTAAATGTATCTTCATCTATATCTGCTAATAATGCGGCAAATCTAGTATCATATCTAGCCTGTTCATATGTATAAGTTTGATTAACGTCTTTATACTTGCTAGTTCTATTCTCTAAAGCTATAAAAGATAACATTTTTTTATCTAATATAAAAGTATATTCGCTATTCTCTTTTAAATATAAATCTCTAAGTAAATGTATAGAATCTTTTATCTCTACGACACCGTAAACGGTACCGTCTTTTATCAAGGGATATAAATATACGATAAATACACCGTCTTGTAATACCTCAAAACCGCCTAACGGCATTTTACCCGTAATAATCGAGTTGATAGTATTTCTGAAGACTTGATCTTTACTAGCGGTACTTATAAAGTTTATACTAGTTTCTAAAAAACCGCCTTTTATCAATTCTTCATTAATCTGTGTTTTTGCTTGATTCATTAATTCAGTATTATTTGATTCTATGGCACCGAGTAATGCCTTATTTTGTAGTATAGGTATTACCATCTTATGAAACTGTTTTTGCTTCATTGAAAGTTTGTTGTCCAAATTTAATTCATATGTTTTTGCCATACTTTGGTAAACTTCCATAGAAACTCTATCCGTCATGGTCATAATTATATACATACACACAAATATACCTATAATAGATATAGTTGTTATAGTAGTAAACCATAAACCCTTATTCTTTTTAAGTTTCACTAGAAATTCTTGTAGTCTTTTTATAAACGTAAACATCCCACCAACCCTACATGATATAAATTGAAAGCCAAAATTTAAATCTGAAGTGCAATTTTTTGACCTAAAAAATTATACCAA
>DYJR01000070.1 GCA_020723015.1 Arcobacter nitrofigilis | reverse complement strand
GGTATAATTTTTTAGGTCAAAAAATTGCACTTCAGATTTAAATTTTGGAACTAGCTTGATATTTTGAATTCGTGTCATCAAATAAATGTGCTTCAGTCATAGTTTTGTCAACTATAAAGGAGGTTGATATTGAATCAAAAGTTTTTTGAATAGCTTGAATGAAATAATCACTTGAAATTGAAGTCTCGACACTTCCTAAATGTATGCCGTTATTATCGGATATCGGAAATACATATCTAAAGCCGTGTACTACACGTCCAAGCTCAAATCCTGAGATAAATTTCTGGTATTGATTGGTGAATTTTATACTATATCTTATATCCGTCAAATCATCGTCATACCAGTCCGGTTTATGAAATCTTAATAAACTATGATTCGTTTTTGTATGAAAATGGAGTTGTTCAAGTCCCAATTCTCTGAATTTTGCGTATCTTGGATATAATAAATCGTAAAGTTCTTTTCTGTATAGGTTTTGTAGTTCCAAACTATCGGTGGCATAAGTTTTTCTATATACATCTTTGACAAGTTCACTGCTTCCCACAAGAATAAAAATTGACCTTGCAACCATATCATAAGAGTTATAGACGCTTTTGTATTGACTAAGAGCTAGAGAAGACTGCTGATCTAAATACAAACCTATACGGGATATCTTATCATTATATAATATTGCAAAAACCAACGAAGCCAACAACAAAAATAATGGAATTAAAATAAAATGCCGTATGTTATAAAATGTTCTCATTGCTTATTATAACTTTATTTTACTGTTACAAAACTAAAAATAGCCAACCGAGAACAATAATAGGTGCAAATAGACCTATTACTAGTCCTATAGTTAGAAAATCTTTTGATTCTAATTTACCGCTTGAGTACATTATGGCATTTGGTGGAGTAGATACTGGAAGTGCCATGGCAAAAGATGCACTAAGGGCTATCGTTAGAGCCGAGAGTACCAAAGAATCGGCACTCAAAGCAACACTTAATGCTATAACGATAGGAAGCATGATATTGGCGGCAGCAGTATTACTCATGAAATTTGACACTAACACAACTAAATAAGAAAAGATGACTAGTAATAACAATATAGAGTTTAAACCTTCAGGTAAAAGAGTTGCAAACCATAAATCAAGTCCTGTTTTAGTTACTCCTAGTCCAAGTGTTAAACCGCCTATGATAAGTATAATTACATCCCATCTTATGGCTCTTATATCATCGCTATTTATTATACCGAAAAGTGTAAACAAAACTATAGGGATAAAAGAGATAATAGTTGTAGGTATATGATGCAATGGACCCGTTAGCCACATTAATACGGTTACGCAAAAACCAATTATGACTACAATTTTTTTCCAGCTAGGTATGGTTGGTATTTTGGCAAAGTCTGTAGTTGAGTCATCGTAATGCTCTACGTTTTTTAACTCTTTAAAACTAATAAAATCTTGATTTGATGGATATATTTTTAGTAGAAGATATCGTATTCCTATCGTAATAGCAACTGCAGGAGGCATAGCCATAAACATCCACCCGATAAAACTGGGTGCTTTGTCTCCTAACACACCTACGGCTATAGCATTTGGAGGAGTTCCTATAATAGTACTCATTCCACCTATGTTGGCTGCTACAACAATGCTTAGTAAAATTGCCTTTTGATATGGGTTATTATCGTTAATGTTTTTTAGAATCGGTAAAAGAACGGTAAGCATCATTGCAGTTGTGGCGGTGTTGGATACAAACATAGAGAGGCAAAAAGTTATAGCCATAAGTCCTGTTAATATATTTTCAGGTTTGTTGCCTACATAAAAAAGGACTTTTTTTGCAATCCACAAATCAAGTTTTGTTTTTGATGCTGCACTTGCTAGAATAAAACCTGCCAAAAACAAAAATATTAAAGGGCTTGACCAAGGAGATAAATATGCTTCCCACTCTTTTGAACCCGAACTAAAAGATATATCATGAAAACCAAGTAGCAAAATCTCAAGCCCTATGATAAGAAGCGATACCGAAAATGCAGGTATTGCTTCAGTTATCCAAAGCCCTGCACCGAATACTAAGATAAATAACATCAATCTTGCAATCTCGGACAATCCTTGATGTTCAGGATAAAATGCCACAATAAGACCAAGTATAAGCGAGATAAAAAATTTTGTAATAGATAGAGTAAGAGAAAAGTGAACTTTATCAAAAAAAGCTCTTAAATCTCTTCTGCTATCTATCATAGTTTACCTTTTGTTATTTATTGTAAAATCAATTAAAGTCGGCATTTAGAAATTCTTTACTATCTACTACCATCTATTAGTTGCAAACTAATTAAGCTATGTTTGAATAAACAGCTTGAACATCATCATCATCTTCAAGTTTGTCTATAATTTTTTCTATTTCAATCATTTGCTCTTCTGTTAGTTCAATAGGTTGAGTAGGTATTCTTTGTAGTGATGATTTTGTAACCGTAAGACCAAGTGCTTCGATAGCTTCTGCTAGGTTACCGAAATCCGTATAATCAGCATAAAGATATACCGTATCACCCTCAACACTAAGCTCTTCTAAACCGCCGTCTATTAAACTAAGTTCTAACTCTTCTAAATCCATATCCGGTTTAGGAAGCTCAAAAACCGCTTTTCTTGAGAACATAAACTCTAAAGAACCGTTAGGAACTACCGTTCCCCCACCTTTAGAAAAATATAGTTTTATATTTGCAACGGTTCTTGTAGGATTATCCGTAGCACATTCAACAAAAAGCAAAACGCCGTAAGGCGCTTTGCCCTCATAACTTATCTCTTTGATGTCTTCCGCATCTTTTCCGCTTGCTCTTTTAATAGCTGCTTCAATATTGGTATTTGGCATATTTTGTGCTTTTGCATTTGCTATGGCACTTCTTAGTTTTGAGTTCATTTCAGGATCCGGAACTCCCTGTTTTGCAGCTACGGTTATAGCTTTTGCAAGTTTTGGGAATACTTTTGACATCTTATCCCATCTTGCTTCTTTCGATGCTCTTCTATATTCAAACGCTCTACCCATAATACAATTTCCTTGATAAAACTTAAATTTTATGATATTATAGCAAAATTATGGTTATAGATTAGTTATTATAATAAGGGGTGTATTATGAAAATCGTATTTATATTTATGGTATTTGTATGTTCTTTGTCCGCAAAGGATAAGGTTATAGCTTTTGCACAAGATACTATGGCAAATGATTGGAGAGTGGCTCAAGTAAAACAAATGCAAGATGCTTTGAACGGAATTGATGGTATCAAGTTTATTTATAAAGATGCAAACGGTGATACTGCCTTGCAAATTTCTCATATCGAAGAGTTTATTTCCCAAAAAGTCGATGTTATTATAACAAGCCCTAGAGACTCAAAACTAAGTGTTTTTGTAGCCAAAAAAGTAAAAGAGGCAGGTATACCTCTTGTTCTTATTTCACGTGGTATTGAAAGTGATGATTATACTACTTTTATAAGACCTCAAAATTATGATATAGGGGTAAGTGCAGCTAAGTTTATAGCAAAATCGTTAAACGGCAAGGGGAAAGTTTTTGTGTTGCAACATATCCCTACGACTACTCCGGCAATAGGTAGAACAAACGGCTTTTTTGATACAATTAAACAATATAGTGATATAAAAGTTGTGGATATGAAAGTTGCAGATTCTTTAAGACAAAAAGCTATATTGGTTACGGAAGATGCTATAAAAAACGGCTTAAAATTTGATGCTATATATGCTCAAAGTGATTCTATGGCGGTAGGCGCGGTTATGGCTTTGGAACTTAATAAAATAGATCCAAAAAATCTTGTTATAACGGGTATTGACTATATATCGGATGCACAAAAACTGATTAAAGAGGATAAAATGAAAGCCACATATATATATCCTACGGGTGGAAAAGAGGGGGCACAAATTGCTCTTGATATATTAGCAGGTAAGAAAGTTCCAAAAGATGTGATATTAAAAAGCGAAGAGATTACAAAAGAAAACGTGGACAAAATAAAACCTATATTTTAACATAAGAAATGCCGACTTTTGTCGGTATTTCTTATAGTTCGATGATCTTCCAAGGGAGACCTTGTGTCATCAGTTCGTCCATAAAAGGTTTTGCTTCAAATTCCTCTATATTATAAACACCATCTCTATCCCAAGTTTTGTTATAAAGTAGTTTTGCTCCAATTACAGCCGGAACACCCGTCGTATAGCTTACACATTGAGCACAAACTTCTTTATAAGCTTCTTGGTGGTCACAAATATTGTAGATGTATATTGTTTTTTTCTTACCGTCTTTGATACCTTCCATTACACAACCGATATTTGTAACACCTTTTGTTCTAGGTCCCAAAGATGCAGGGTCAGGCAATAAAGTCTTTAGAAATTCTATAGGAACTATCTCTACACCGTTATGCATAACTGGTTTGATACCTAGCATACCTACGTTTTGTAAGCAGTTCATGTGTTGGATATAGCTATCACTGAACGTCATAAAAAATCTAATTCTTTTTAGACCTTTGATGTTTTTTGATAAGCTTTCTAGTTCTTCGTGATATAAAAGATAACTTGGTTTTATACCAACTTCAGGATAATCCCAATCAACTCTTATTTCAAGAGGTTTAGTCTCTATCCATTGACCGTTTTCCCAATATCTACCGTTTGCAGACACTTCTCTTAGATTTATTTCAGGGTTGAAGTTTGTAGCGAATTTATATCCGTGATCTCCGGCATTACAGTCCATAATATCTATGTAGTGTATCTCATCAAAGATATTTTGCTGAGCGTATGCACAAAATACACCCGTAACACCCGGGTCAAAACCGCTTCCAAGAAGTGCCGTTATTCCTGCATCTTTGAATTTACCGTCTCTTTCCCATTGTAATTTGTATTCAAATTTAGCTTCATCAGGGTGTTCGTAGTTTGCAGTATCAAGATAATCTATCTTACAAGCTACGCAAGCATCCATAATAGTCAAATCTTGGTAAGGTAATGCAACATTTATAACAACTCTCGGTTTTACGGTTTCTAAAAGCTTAATAAGTTCTTCAACGCTGTCCGCATCTACACTATAAGTATCTATTTTGATACCTTGCATATCCAAAATCTCTTTTGCTATCATATCACATTTGCTTTTTGTTCTACTAGCTAGTGTTACATGTTCGAAAGTATCTAGATTTTTAGCACATTTGTGAGCAACGACACGTCCAACTCCACCTGCACCGATGATAAGAACACCTTTGTTCATTTCAATCCTTTATTTAAAAATATATTGTTATTGTATCAAATTTATGGTATAATGTCTATTAAATTTAGATTACTTAAATGTAATGTTCTTTTGATAATGTATTGTTAGGGAGTGATTTGGCTTCGATTGGAGCAGCAAGGGTTAGTTGCATGTCGATCTGAATATATCGTGAAACTATTCAAACGTTTTTAAACGCAAACAATACAAATTACGCTCCAGCTTACGCTAAAGCTGCGTAAGTTTATTTAAACTTGGGGGCTACATACTACTGATTCTATCTAGGTGGAGTTGTGGCTAATATTAGGTAGATTATCTTTGCGATTGATCGGTCGTAGGGAGACATTAAAGATCTTAGCTTGAGAGTCGTTTTATGGGGATTGTACGACTTTTAAAGTGAAATTAAACAATCTTTCTAAGCATGTAGACGCTGATTTGAGTTGTTTCAAGACACGGGTTCGACCCCCGTCACTTCCACCAAAACTACTTTTTATACTTTCCTATATCTTCCAAATTATTATTGTATCGGTAGTTCTTTGCTACATATTTAACATCAAGTTCTTTAAATAACAAGTATAAATTTGTAACAATTATATTAAATTCTGCTAAAATATCCAAAAAATTAGCACAATTAAACTTTTTCTAAAGAAAAAAATAATAAAATTCTATAAAATTTTAATAAGGTACTTTGAAATAAAATGGAAATCGACTTTGAAATCGTATCGACAGCTTTCTTAATAGTTTGTGTTTTGGGAATCTATATATATAAAGAAGAGAGAAAAATAAATGGTGGTAAATTACCGTTTGATGATAAATTCTCAAAATATAAGAATGTTAAAGTTTAGAGTTAATCTTTAACTTATTCTTGATTTTCCGTTCTCTCTTCTTTTCTGTCGTCTGTAAATATTTGTTTTGCAGTCTCTTTGTCGCAGAGTCTAAGTATTTTTGCTTCAAGTAGTTTCAGTTTTTTATCATCATTTTTTGATTTTTGTTTGTATGCTTCAATAGTTTCTTCAAAAATATCTTTGTCGTTCAACATTTCAAGTTTCTGTCTACATTCAGCCAATTCATGTTCTAAGTCATCTACCATGACTTCAAGTGTAATTTTTTCCCTAAAAATATCTTTTTGTAAATCCTTTGTCATTTTTGCTTTTTCAGACTCTAGCTTTTTAATAGTATTTTTGAGTTCTACGTTTTCTTTATTGAGTTTGAGTAGTGAAGAAGCTTGGAAATCTGTCGGTTTTGGTTGATTTCTAAGTTCAGTTAACTCATTCTTAAGTGCTTTAGTTTCAAGTTGTGTTCTATTATACAATGTGATAAGTTTCGATTTGTCAAGTTCCGTTTGTTGTAAAAGAGCAGATAGCTCCGAGATTTGCTTTGATTGGTCTCTTATAATTGTATTTAATTCGCTTATGGTTTCTTTACCTTCTAGGTACACTTTACTTTTTGCTTTCATCAGAGCAGTTTGTATTTCTCGTTTTTGATTGATTTGAGCAGTTATATCTTTTTGAACTATAATAGCTCCTATGATTTCCCCGTCTTCCGTGGTATTTGGCAAAGCATAGCATTCTACTATATACTCATCATCAAATTTTGTTTTACTTTTTATATTACCTTGCCATGGCATATTTTTACTTATATTATCTATGATTGTTTGTGCAAAACCGATATTTTCTTGATGTGTAATATCCGTAAGATTTAGATTGATTACTTCATCTTGTGAAAAACCGCTGATTTCTTTGAAATTGTTATTTGCATAGATTATGTTGCCTGCGGTATTTATTTTAAGAACTATGTTATTTGCATCTATTACATCTTTATATCTTTGTAAATCTAGACTTTGAGCTTTTATCAATGATTCTTGGTACAATGAATAAGCAAGGTCATTTAGTATGGTAAGAAGGTTCCTTATATTAATAGGTTTGATTATATAGTCGTATACTTTGATTTTAATTGCTTCCGTTAAAAAAGCACTATCGGAATATGCAGTGGCAAATATAACGGGTACGCTACCGTTAATTTTGCGTATATTTTGCATCATCTCTATGCCTGTTAGTCTAGGCATATTAATATCACTTAAAATCAGATCTATATTTTGGGTGTTGTTTGTAAATATTTCATAACCATTTTGCCCGTCGTAAGCCGTATAAACCGTACCTACAAAGTTCTTGAGTAATGAAGTTAATTCATTTCTGATATTTTCATCATCTTCAACATACAATATATTTATTTTTTTCAACAACCCCTTTAGATTAGGGATAGGACTACTTTGTACCATTTTTCCCTAAATCCAAAGATACTACTAAATCTATAAATTTTAAAAAGTCAAAAGGTTTTAGTAGATAATGCTCCACTCCTAACTCTTTAGATTTATCTATGTATTCAGACTCTGTATGGGCAGACATAATTATCACCTCCAGGGATGAAAGTTTTCTTATCTCTTTAATCATATCAAGACCGTTCATAATAGGCATATTAATATCAGTTATAACCAAGTCTATATCTTGATTTGCTTCAAAAATAGATAGTCCTTCTTTGCCGTTTCTTGCTATAAGAAAGTTAGCTCCAAGTTTATTTAACGTGTCTGATATAATCGAGATTAAATCCTCTTCATCTTCTACAAATAAAAGTTTAAGATCTCTGAGTTTAGCAATTTTATCTTGCATCTAAAAAAATCCTTCGTATAATATATTTATCAATCAAAGTTTAAAATATTGATTGAGG
>DYJR01000069.1 GCA_020723015.1 Arcobacter nitrofigilis | reverse complement strand
CTGTAATAGCTTCGTTTATAAGGCTAACTTGAGCAGTAATCTCATCCATAGCCGTCGTGGTATTTCTAGCCAACTCTTGACCCTTTTTCGCTGAACTACTTACTTGATTTGAGTAGCTTGTCATCTCTGCAACATGAGTAGAGTTACTTACTACCGTAGCCGTTATCTCTTCAAGAGCTGCCGCAGTTTCTTCAAGGCTTGCCGCTGCTCCGTTTGCACTTCTGCTTAGTACATCTATATTTTCTAGTAATACGTCAGTACTTTTATCCAAAGTAATACCGTCAACTAAATTTTGTTTTAACATATGGCATATTTCATCGCCTAGCTCATTTATGCTTATGGCAACTTGACCGTAAGCATTCGGGAATCTAGGTGTAAAATCATATCTTTTAAACTTATTAAGTATATCTAGCAACATAGGTATACTTCTAGCTATAGTATGTTCTAAGTCATATTGCATTTTTGATAATATCTCTTTAAGTTCTTTTAGACTTTCCGTTGTCGTGTCTTTTTCGATTTTTGCAAGCATATTACCGCTGCCTATCTCTTTTGCAAATCTACTCACGTCTTTTATGAATTCATCATCTTGTTTGATAGAAGCTTCTATTTTACGGATATTGTTGTTTGTCATAGCCGCCATTTGACCGAATTCATCTTTGCTATCTATATTTATAAGTTGACAAGTAGAAGTTTCTCTACTCAAAAACGAATAAAATGATATCAATCCTGTTTTAAATACTTCCAAATTACTTAGTATTGCATTAGAGATGAATACTATAACAACAGCTAGTACTAATATAATAAGGATAGATAGTATTACGCTTGAAAAAATAGTACCGTTAATTGAAGCATCAAAGTTTTCACTCATCTGAGTAGATTTAGTTTGGTTGGCTTCCATCCATTCCCTTAAAGAGGCTCCAAAAGGTCTCCAATATTTTGACGTATTTACTTTGATTTCACTTTCACCTATAGTGTCTTTTGATTTAGCTTTTGCAAGAAGTCTTTCTATGTCTTTAGAAAAATCTTCGTACAAAGGGATAATATTAAATTTAGTTAAGCCTTGAGATATAGAGGTGTATTTAGGCTCTTTTAATGTTTCAATCTTTTTATCTAAATCTTTTAATGCAGCTTCTAAATTTTCTATAGCTTTAGTATCATTAAGATCGATATACACATTTCTAAGTGCTTGTCCACATTGTAAACCGTTAGTCAAAGAACCGACGACCAAAAGTCTTATTTCTGTTAGCGTGTCCGCACTATCGTAGTCTTTTTTTAATCCACTTAGTTTTATATAAGAAACAAGTGCCAAAACTACGAGTCCGACAACTACCAAACCAAGGATAATATATAATTTACCCTTAACACTAAAATTATTTAACATTATAGTACTCCTTTTTGTATAGTGTAATACACTAAAATTATGTTATTGTACAATAAATAATATTAAAATATATTTAAAGTATTTATATGTTAAATTATACTTAATATAAGATAACAATATATCTTATAGATAAAATCTGTTAATAAAATCTTTATCAATATTAATTAAACCCCTTGCTTGAAGACTATTGAGTATACTTGTCGTACAATCAACATCATCAGGCCATCTTCTATTAAAGTTGTCAAGATTGTTTTTATTTGTTGCATCAATGGCAATAAAATTATTGATTATATAAATATCTCTTGAAGCATCTATATTGTTTGCAACTCTCCAGATTAACATATAAGGATTGTTAACGTCATTTTTTTTATCATCGACTATTATTAAGATTTTTATATATTCGGATAATTGTTTTAAGTCATCGATTAAATATTTTTGATTTCTCGTTTTTTTAGTTTTTATGACGCAAATAGGATTTTTGGTGTCTATTTCATATTGTTTTAGTGCCGTTACTTCATCGCTTACTTGTTGTATTTTCGATAGCAATTCTTCATCGCTAAGTAGCGTAATACCTAGATACTCTATCTCATCACCGGTACAATCAATACCGAGCTTTCCACCGCAAGCAAATTTTGGGCTACTATGGTCTAGTGCATCTACTACACCTTGTGTTATAAGGATATTATCTGGATGTAGTCTATTTAGTATGTATTTCGTGATGTTCGCGTGGTCTTTAAGGTCCGGTGAGTCTTGATTTATGAATAGTGCGTGTTTTACGAAACTCATTTGTCCAACACCCCAAAATGCGTGCATTAGTTGGGTTGCATGACCCGGATAAGATACGTTCATTTTTGCTAGTATAAGATTGTGAAATACGCCGTTTTCAGGCATATAATAATCAATCAAATCAGGTGCGATTGTTTTGAGCAGAGGCAAGAAAATACGTTCAGTTGCATACCCCATATATTTGTCTTCCAAAGGTGGTTTACCCACTACTGTAGCTGCAAAAATAGGGGATTTTTTGCTAGTAATTGCTGTTACTTCAAGTACGGGATATTCCTCTTCAAGAGTGTAATATCCAGTGTGGTCACCAAAAGGTCCTTCTATTTGGAGTCTGTTTGTATCCACAAAACCTTCTATAACATAATTAACATCACGAGGCACGTAAATATCATTTGTGATACATTTGACTAGTTGTGCATTTTCGCCACGTATAAATCCATAAAGCATAAGTTCAAACACACCCATAGGTAACGGTGCTTGACCGCACCAAATATATAGAGGGTCACCGCCTATTGCTATGCTTACGGGCATTTTAACACCGGCTTTTTTGTATTGGTGAAAAAAGTGGTTTGAGTCTTTATGGATTTGCCAATGAAGCCCCAATTCAGTATCGTTATAAACTTGAAGTCTATACATACCAAGATTGTGCATAGTGCCGTCTAAGCTTGTGGTATAAACTTGTCCCATCGTGATAAAAGGTCCGCCGTCTTGTTCCCATGTGGTTAGTACAGGTAAATCGCTAAGTTTGGCATTTGCACCTAGCTTGATGATTTGCTGACATTCACCTTTGCCGTTTAGTCTTTTTGGAAATACCGACTTTAGGTCAAAAAGTTTTCCAAACATCGATAGTTTGTCCATAAAGCCGACAGGTGGCTTTAGATGCAATAATTCACTTATTTTAGATGCAATATTTTCCACATCACCTATTATAAGTTCAACAGCCCTATAGGAACAAAAAATATTCATCAAAACGGGTATATCAAATTTTTTACCTGTTTTTTTGTCTATAGGGTTTGTAAAAAGTATAGCTTTTGAGTCCGGTTGTTTTACCTCCACATAAGCAATATGCGGTATCTCTAGGTAAATATCAAGCTCTTCGTCTATTACTTTCAATAGGTTGTATTTTTTTAAAATTTCTATTGCATCCATGTAATTCCTTGAAGTTAATGAGGTGTTGAGTGCTGAGGTGCCGAGTTTTTAAGTCTCAGTACCTAAGGAGCTTAGTACCTCAGTGCTTTAATATTAGTTTTTTTAATATCGCCATCCTAACTGCTACGCCGTTTGTCACTTGTCTAAGTACTTTACATCTTGAATCAAGTAACATTTCATCGGCAATATCTATATTTCTATTTACAGGTCCTGGGTGCATAAGAAGTATATCTCTATCTCCAAGAGCCTCTTTGGTGATACAGTAATCTTTGCCGTACTCTCCTAGTGACACGTAATAAGCTTGTGAATGACGTTCGAGTTGAGTTCTAAGGCTCATAATTATATCAAGTTCATCTATCACTTCGTATAGAAATTTTGCTTTTTTAAATGTATTGTTTTCCGGCATAAAATGTTCAGGTGCAACCAAAACAGGCTCAATACCGAATCTAGGAAGAAGTTCTAAGTTGCTACTAGCTACCCTTGAGCTTTTTATATCACCTACTATCGCTAATTTTTTACCTTCTACATGACCGTCAAAGTGTTCTAAAATAGTATATAAGTCAAGTAATGCTTGAGTTGGGTGGGAGTTTTTACCATCCCCAGCATTTATAATAGGGCAATCAACAAAATCTACCAAGCTTTGAGGAAGTCCACATTCGCTATGTCTTATTACTATTGCATTAGGTTTCATAGCGTTTAAGTTTGCAACCGTATCAAATATCGTCTCACCCTTTGAGCTAGAACTTGTACCCACATCTAGATTTACCACATCCGCTCCTAGTCTTTTTGCCGCTATCTCAAAAGAACTTCTTGTTCTTGTGGAGTTTTCAAAAAAAAGGGTAACTATAAGTTTACCTTTTAAGATAGTGTTTGATTGTAAATCGTTAAAAAGCTTTGCATCTTCGTAAAGTGCGACAATTTCATCATTTGTAAAATCTTTTGTTGTAATTAAATGTTGCATTTTGTACCTTTGGTAAAAGTAATTTTTAAGTTGTTTATTGTATCATTTTATCACTTATAAAAAGGTACTTAGGTAATGAGCACTAAGGTACTGAGGCGATAAAAAACTTAGTGCTCATCACCTCAGTGCTTCTTAGCTCAATTAGGATAAAAAATGTTAGAAAATATAGACAAACAATATGTTATGCAAACCTATGCAAGAAATTACGTAAATTTCAAAAAAGGGGTAAATGCTACACTTTTTGATGATAAAAACAAAGATTATATAGACTTTACTAGCGGTATAGGCGTAGTTAGCGTAGGGCACGGTAACGCAAGAGTAGCAGATAAAATATGTGAGCAAGTGAGAAATATAACCCATATTTCAAATCTGTTTTTGATAGAGCCTCAAGCTTTATTGGCAAAAAAAATCAATGAGCTTACCGGATATGACGTGGCTACTTTTTTTGCAAATAGCGGTGCTGAAGCAAACGAAGGTGCTATCAAAATTGCAAGAAAATACGGGCAAACAAAATTTGCAAATAAAAAATACAAAATAATTACTCTAGAACACTCTTTTCACGGTAGAACTATAGCTACGGTAAAAGCTACGGGACAAGCAAAATTTCATAGTGATTTTTTTGCCCCTTATCCTGAAGGGTTTAGATTTGACCCAAGTCTTGAGGCAGTTTATAAGTCGATAGACAATGAAACGGTAGCGGTTATGATAGAGCTTATCCAAGGTGAAGGCGGGGTTAGCCCTTTCCCTAAAGAAGATATTCAAAAACTAGCGAAGTATCTAAAAGAAAAAGAGATTTTGTTGATAGTGGATGAAGTTCAAACGGGAGTTTTTAGAAGCGGTGAGTTTTTGGCTTCAAATCTGTATGAAATAGAGCCTGATATTATAACACTTGCAAAAGGTTTGGGCGGTGGAGTACCGATAGGTGCCGTGCTAACAAAACACAAAGATTTATTGGTAGCAGGTGACCATGGAAGTACGTTTGGCGGAAACTATCTTGTAACAACGGCAGCGTTGGAAGTTCTTTATATACTTGAAGATTATAAAAATAGCGGTTTCTTGGATGAGCATTTGATATATTTCGATATGAAACTCAAAGAACTTATGGGTAAATTTCCTGATATTATGTCCAATACTACGGGACTTGGACTAATGAGAGGTATCAAAATAAAAGATGATGAAACTTTAGGTAAGATTGTCACGAGTGCTTTTAATAACGGTGTTTTGGTACTAAAAAGCGGAAGAAGTACGCTAAGATTTTTGCCTCCTCTTACTATTTCAAAAGCAGAGATTGATTTAGGTTTTGAAAGGTTGGAAAATGCGATTAAAAATATTTAGTTCTATTTTAATCCTCGGTGTAGGAATATACTCTTTTGCAGCGGAAGAGGCGAAAATTTTGTCTGAGGATAGAGCTAGTATTTTTGATTTAAATGAACAAAAAGCTATAGAAGATAGTGCCAAACTATCAAAAGATTGGATAAACCCTATAACTTACACATATAGTAGTATGGAGTATAGAGACTCACAAAATCAAGACAGAATATCCGTGGTAGCTATAAATCAACCTATTTTTAAAAGCGGTGGGATTTATAGGGCTATAAAATATGCTTCAAGTCTTAGAAATGCTACTTTGGCGGAGGTTGAGATAGCTAGAAAAGCTTTGATAAAAGATGCTACTATTACACTTTTTGAGATACATAAAATAGAAGCACAGATTAAAAAGCAAGAGTATCTGATAAAAAATAGTGAGCTTGACGTACAAAGAAAAAAAGAGCAAGTTCTTAGCGGAGTTTTGGATGCTAGTTATCTTGATAACGCATTGCTTGATTTAAACGCAAAAAGGTTGTCACTAGCTGATTTGAATTACAATAAAACTGCACTAATCAATAAATTTGATACATTGAGCGATGTGGATTATAAGTCTTTACAATTGCCTAAGTTAGAGCTAATTAGTCAAGAAGAATTTATCTCAAAAAATAAATTTATCCAAAAACAAGAATCGGTTTCGGATAAAGATTACCAATATAGCGGGATGATACTTGCCAAATATTTACCTACGGTAAGTGCCGTATATAACTATACAAAATATCATAACGACCATAAATCAAGCTCTTTTCCTGCACTTGCAGGTACGGACACTCAAAAATACGGTTTTACCGTATCTATGCCGTTTGATATAAGAGCTTTGAACGATACTCAAAGTGCAAAAATAGAGTATATCAAATCTAAAACACAGTTAAATATAGTAAAAGATGAAGAAAATAGTTTTTATAAAACAAAACTTGCAAGTATAAAAAGAGCTGAACAAAAACTTGAAATTGCAAAGGAAGAGTTAGCTACTTATACCTCTTTGGTGCAACAAATGGAAGAGCTATCTATCGCAGGGCTTAAAACCGATTTGGATTTTCAGACTATGAAAAATTCAAAGGCTATAAAAGAGCTTGATTTGGATATATTTAACTATGAACTGCAAGTAGAACTACTGGAACTTTATGCAAGAATTTAGCAAATATTTTGATAGTTGGCTTTACGGTGAGGGTGGCTACTACTCAAACTACAAAAATATAGGCAAAAGCGGTGATTTTTTTACTGCGGTGAGTACTAGCTCGTTTTTCGGCGGTAGTATAGCAAATAAGATAATAAAAGTGATAGAAAACGGTGAATTGTCAAAAGATACTACCATAGTAGAAATAGGGGCACATCACGGGTATCTTTTGAGTGATATTATACAGTTTATTTATACTCTTAAACCTGAGCTTTTGGAGACGTTGAAGTTTGCTATCGTTGAGAGATTCGGTCATCTGCAAGAGGCACAAAAAGGGTATTTTAAAGAGTGTTTCGGGAATGTTATAAATCTGATACATTATGATGATATAAGCGAGGTTAAACTTTCAAGTACTTTTATCGTAGCAAACGAGATTTTTGACGCATT
This sequence comes from Arcobacter nitrofigilis, assembly GCA_020723015.1. Classification (GTDB taxonomy): domain Bacteria; phylum Campylobacterota; class Campylobacteria; order Campylobacterales; family Arcobacteraceae; genus UBA6211. Next base: position 947 of record DYJR01000069.1, on the reverse strand, counting down.
TTCTTGTGAACTTGTATATACAAAAGATACTATAGTACAAAAAGCTTACGTAGATGAAACTCATAAAATAAGCTTTAGAGATTGTGACGATGCGGCGATGCTTGATTTTTGTAAAAAATACGGTGTACAAAAGGGTGAATATCCCCTTTTTTATAGGGAATTTGCAAAGATTATGAATGAAAATATCTCTAAGTTTCATTTTTGTACTTTTGATTACGGCGATATATATACAAGAAACGATTATTCGGCTAGGATTTATTCAAAACACAAGGTTTTTCCTATCTTTGAGGAGGGGTTAAATCTAACAGAACTCTACCAAAAAAGCGATATTACCTATGATGTTCCTTTTTCGTATCTTATGGATTGTTATAAAGATTTGGGTTGTGAGGTTGAGTTTCGTACACAGCTTCAAGCACTTGTGGACTTTGGAATAATAGATTTACTAGAGATTTTGCAAAAAAACACAACCCAAGAACACTATTTAAAAGAGCTAAATAAAGTAAAACTATTACTAGAGCCGACGGGTATGGGTGATAGGTTTAAGATGGTGTACGTCAAAAAATAGGAGTTTTAGATGTTAGGTTATAAACAAGTTACAATTATCGTAGAAAATAAACTAGATACAGGTAATTTGATACAAACCATAAGAGAACATTTTAAAGCTCACTACAAGATAGAACCTGAATTAGCCGAGTATAAAGAAGAATTTACGGAAGCAAAAAATAAAATACATTTTTTGTATTTAAGTGATTCACACGTAAAAGAGTTTCTAAAAAACAATTTTCGCAATAATCTAAACATAGCTATTTTACCAAATGAAACGTCTCTTGATACCATAAAAAATACTCTATTTCCAAAGATATTTACGAGGCGATAGAAGACGGTATGAACGATAGTTTCCAAAATTTAAATCTGAAGTGCAATTTTTTGACCTAAAAAATTATACC
>DYJR01000068.1 GCA_020723015.1 Arcobacter nitrofigilis | reverse complement strand
GATTGGATTGAGGAGCAGATTAAAGAGATAAGTTTATTATTTTAAATGGTATAAGCATCATGTTTGAAATATATCATAATAACCATTTAGACGTAGATTGCAAAAAACTTCAATTATGGCAAGTTAGAAATCTTGCATCTGCTATTAGAAACCAGTGGCTCAATACAATCAACAATAGTATTATCCTAAAGGCTAGATTGAACTATTTAAGGAATACACATCCATCTGAATTTATTAATGATAATGCAAGTTGTTTACCAGAATTGGACATTATCCTTAGTGACAAAAATACATTAAGAAAAGAATATTTTAAAAGTTTTGCTACATCTGATGCAACTGAAGAAGTTGTAGTGTGGTTACCTGATTCAAAAAATATTGTGAATTGGGACTTAGATAATAGGATTATTGTTAAAGTACCTTTAAATTCATCATTGGGTGCTGATTTTGGTTTTTTAGGGTTGGTTTTGATTATTCTTTATATGATACATATCAAGATATTCAATGGCTACAAGTTAGTTATAGAGATCATATGAAAGCACTAGAAACTGCTAATTTTGGGAACAGGAATATTGGCAATCAAACACAAGATATATTATGGATAAAATAATATCATAAGTGCTATACATTATGGACTAATCTATTTTATTTACTGTTAACTAAAATTTAACTATAATAGCTAATATTTATGACACGGAGGTTATCATGTCTATACTTGACCTTAGCAGTATGAGTACATCCCAGAAGTTTATGGCTTTGGAAGAATTATGGGAAGATATGAGTAAAAATGTACCTTCAAACCAACTTACCCCAAACTGGCACATAGATGAATTGTCCTCTAGGGAAGAAAAACTTAAAAACAACAAATCCACTTTTAGTAACCTTGAAGATGCAAAAAGTAGATTAAAGGCTCTTTGTTCGTGAGACAAATCGTCATATTAGATGAAGCTGAGGCTGATATAGCCAATGCTATTTTGTTTTATGAGTCTCAAAATGAAGGTCTTGGAAAGTATTTTTTAGATTCAATATTTTCAGATATTGAGTCACTTCATATTTATTGTGGAATTCATATTATGATTAAAGACTATTATAAAATGCTTGCGAAAAGATTTCCTTATGCAGTGTATTACAAGTACGATGATGAAGCAATTTTTATTTATGCAGTTTTGGATTGTAGAAGTAATCCAACTAAAATCAATAATAGATTATAACTGATATATTATCTACTATTTTAAAGGAACCAAAAAATGAAATACCTTTTAGCCATCGATGCAGGTACAGGGAGTATAAGGGCTGTTTTGTTTGATATACAAGGCAACCAAATAGCACTAAGTCAAAAAGAGTGGGCACACAAAAGTGAGGACGGTGTACCAAACAGTATGAGTTTTGATTGTGTTACAAATTGGGAGCTTACTAAAGAGTGTATCAAAGAGGTATTGGGAAGTTCACAAATAAATCCAGATGATATATTAGCCCTTAGTGCTACAAGTATGCGTGAGGGGATAGTTTTGTACGATGATGAGGGCAATGAACTATGGGCTGTGGCAAATGTAGATGCTAGGGCTGATAAAGAGGTAAGATACCTAAAAGAAAACTTCCCTACCATGGAAGAGGAGTTTTATAGTATTTCAGGGCAGACCTTTGCTCTTGGAGCATTGCCACGAATCATTTGGCTCAAAAACAACCACCCGGATATTTACGAAAAAGTTGCAAATATCTCTATGATAGGTGATTGGGTATTATATAAACTTAGTAATATAATCGCTACAGACCCAAGCAATGGCGGAACTACCGGGATATTTAATCTAAAAGAGAGAACTTGGGATAGTTCTATGGCTTCCAAAGTGGGTATCAAAGATAATATTTTTTGTCCTTGCTATGAAACCGGCTCTGTTATAGGTAGTATCTCTCAAGAAGCTTCAAAAGAAACAGGACTAAGCACCAAAACAAAAGTAGTCACAGGTGGAGGGGATGTACAGCTAGGAAGTGCGGGACTTGGAGTCGTAGAAGATGGTCAAGTAGCCGTCTTAGGTGGAAGTTTTTGGCAACAAATAGTAAATATACCGTCACTTATGCCACCACCGAAAAATATGAATATAAGGGTAAATCCACATGTGATACAAGGTCTTTCACAAGCAGAAGGAATCACGTTTTTTAGCGGTCTAGTGATGAGATGGTTTAGAGATGCTTTTTGTGATTTGGAAAAGTTAGAAGCTTCACAAAAAGGGGTTGATACTTATACTATTTTGGAGCAAAAAGCTTTATCCGTACCTGTAGGTTCATACGGAATAATACCGATATTTAGCGACAGCATGAAATACGGTCAATGGTACCATGCAAGTCCTTCGTTTATCAACCTCTCTATAAATCCTGATATTTGCAATAAATACTCAATGTTCAAAAGCCTACAAGAAAATGCTTGTATAGTCTCAAATATAAACCTCAAAAAAATAGAAGATTTTTCAGGCATCAAAATAGATACAATAGTGTTTGCAGGAGGTGCTAGTAAAGGTGAGCTTTGGTGTCAAACCCTATCGGACGTAACGGGGTGTACGGTAAAAGTGCCAAAAGTTACGGAAGCTACGGCTCTTGGTGCTATGATGAGTGCAGGAGTCGGTGCGGGGGTATATACATCTATCAAAGATGCATCGAAGATTTTAGTAACTTGGGATAAAGAATATATCCCAAATATGCAAAATCACGCAGTTTATCAAGAGATAGAACAAAAATGGGTTAAAGTATATGAAGAACAGTTAAAACTCGTAGATAACGGGCTGGTATCATCCATGTGGAAAGCACCGGGTTTATAGAAATAATTTCTATAAATCCGTCATAGGGATATAAATTCTAAACACAGCCCCTTGTTTATTATTTGATGCCTCTATTTTACCGCCCATATTCATAATAATCTGCTTAGTCATATAAAGTCCTATTCCCGTACCTTTTTCACCTTTAGTCGTGAAATCGGAATCAAAAATCCTATCCATATATTCATTGGGAATTCCTCCGGCATTGTCACTTATTTCTATAATGGCGAATTTCTCATCGCTTGTTATTTCAATATCAATCATCTTATTTTCTATTTTTCTATCTGCTAATACATCTTTTGCATTACTTAAAATATTTAAAATAGCTTGAATTAATTCGTTGGGATAACCGTCAACTTTTAAATTTTCTTGGCAATCAAGATTTACGGAAATTCCATTGAAGGTTCCTTCAACTATCTTTAGACTTTTTTCTACCACTGCATTTAAATCAAAACTTCTTAATTCTTTATCTTTACGTAAAAATCCTCTAAAATCTTCAATAGTCTGGGACAAATACTGTGCACTTAAAACTATTTTGTCAGCTGTTGTTTGAATATCACCATCTTCTAAAATCCCAAGTTCTTTTTGAATTTTTAGTCCGCTTGCAAGAGAAGTAATTACACTCAAAGGCTGACGCCACTGATGAGCGATATTATCAAGCATTTCACCCATAGATGCCATTTTTGATTGTTGAATAATAAGTTTATCTTTATGTTCTTGTTTTTTCTCGTTTACTAAAATAATATCGTTTAAATATTTTGCTACCACAATAAATATAACTATAAATAATAGCAATACAACAACGGTAAACAAAATGCTATCTTTTATAATACGATTTATTTCTTCATTCTCAACTTGAAAGAGAGTTTGAAATTTATCTTCAAAATCATTGATATACACACCGTTAGCGATAATCCAATTCCACTCTTTATTCCAATAAAAATAACTCAACTTTTCTTCTATTTGGTCGGTATTAGGTTTTTTACAGGCATATGTAACAAAAGAATCACCTTTTGCCCTAATATCTTTCAAAAACTCTTTTCTAAATGCTTTGCCATTTATATCTTTATAATCATCTGACATAAACTGCCCCTCCAAATCAGGTCTATTTATATTTACAAGCATCTTTGCAAATTTATCACCGCCGTTTATATCAAGAAGTTGATATACAAAAACATAATTGTTATCAACGTACGGCATATTTCTTATCTGTTTTAAAACAAGTGACTGCAACTCTTTTTCCACATCATCCAAATATTCTCCGTATCCGATAACCCAGTTAAAAGGCTCAAACAATTTTACATAGGAAGTTTTTAGATACTGTTGTTTTATACCGTGATTTGGTTTAAACCACATATACTCAACAAAGCCCTCTTTTTGAGTTTGTGCAATATTATAAAACTCTTTCACGTATGCCTTATGATTCACATCTACAACATCCGCCCTATTTGTACCTTCTTTATCAGGCGTTGCAGGAAGTAGCCTTGCTATTATTTTGTCTTTTGAATGTACCTCTTGTATAAAATAATAAACATCCGTCGTAAATTCACCGTAATTATTCGTAAACTTGATATTTCGTAATGTTTCTATAATAAGTTTTCTAATTTGTACTTCACTCATGGTATTTTTATTGATTTCATATATTGACGTTGCTATCTTATGTGCAAAGTCTACTCTTTGGATAAGTCTTTCTTCTAGTGTTTTTTTTATGATTTGGGTATTATAATCTATTATGTTATTGACCATTTGAACATTGTGGGTAATAATCCCTTTTTGAGACTCTATATATTTAATTTTCTCTAATTGTTTATATTTATCAAAATACTGCTTAAAATTTTCTACATTCAGATATGCTATCAAAGAAGATAAAACTATAAGCAAAATCGAGAAATAAATAATAATCCTCTTAAGATAATAATAAGTATTCATCTATGCATAAACCTTTTAAATAATAACCATAAGTATATATGAAGACAATTATAACATAAAATTTTACATTTTTAATACTATTTAGTACCAAAATATATTATATAAGTTCTAGTTGTTCCTTGGTACCGCAAACTTCAAGCGTTACATTTAGATCAAAATTTTTTGCAACGATTGTTAACCCAAGATTATTTAACTTATATTCCGTTTTGGACAAATCACTGTATTGCACTTCCAGGGTTTTTGTAAAAAGTTTTTTATACTCTTTTATTTCTGCTACCTTTACTACTGCATTGACTGCATCACCGTAAGCCCTTACCAACCCTCCCGTTCCAAGAAGAGTTCCACCGAAATATCTCACCGTTATTACGGCGGTATTTATAAGTTCATTTCCTGCTAATACCGCCAAAGTCGGCTTTCCGCTTGTACCTTTCGGTTCTCCGTCATCACTCGCATTTTCTACTATTTGGTCAAATTCGTTTAAATATCTATAGGCATATACGAAGTGTCTGGCTTTTGGATGTTCGTTTTTCAGTCTATTTAAAACTTTTTCAAAATCTGTATAAGGGCATAAATGGGCTATGAATTTGGACTTTGTAACATCAATACTATTAACAAACTCGCTATCTACAAAAAACACAAAAACTCCCTATAATCAAAACTTATGTATAATATCGCCATGAGACTAGATATATATTTAACAAACAACTTTGACATTCAAAGTAGAAATAAAGCCACAGAGCTTATAAAAACAAACAAAATAAAAGTTGATGGTAAAATTATAACAAAACCATCTTTTGAGATAGATGAAACTATGGCTGTCGAGATACTTGACGATGATATGCTTGTAAGTCGTGCAGGATACAAACTCAAGTATTTCCTAACGGAACTGGGTATTGATTTAAGTACTTTAAAAGGTCTTGATATAGGTAGTAGTACCGGTGGGTTTGCTCAAGTTTTACTAAAAAACGGCTTATCGTATCTTACGTGCGTAGATGTAGGTACAAACCAACTCCATGAAAAAGTAAAAGAGTATAACAACTTGGAGTTTTTTGAAAATACAGATATAAGAGATTTTAATCCTGATAAACAGTACGATATAGTCACTTGCGACGTATCTTTTATCAGTGTACATAACATCCTAAAAGATATTGACCGCCTTGCTTCAAAACATATTATTATCCTTTTCAAACCACAATTTGAAGTGGGCAAAATAGCAAAAAGGGATAAAAACGGCGTAGTGAAAGATGATAAAGCTATTTTGAAATCTAAAATTACTTTTGAAGATGCTTGTACGATACTTGGATGGAAACTAATTTACACGACAAAAAGTAAGATAAGCGGTAAAGAGGGAAATGATGAAGAGTTTTACTACTTCCAAAAATAGTATAACTACCATTGCTATAGGTGGATTTGACGGTATGCACATAGCCCACCAAAAACTTTTTTCATATCTTAATGAACACGGTGCAATAGTCGCCATAGAGACAGGGTATGCCAATCTTACACCAAAAAGCAATAGGCAAAAATATAGTACGTTGCCGATATTTTATTATCCGCTTGAAGAAATAAAACACCTAAGCGGTCAAGATTTTGTAAAGCTATTATTAGAAGAGTTCCCAAATCTCCAAAAAATAGTCATCGGATATGATTTTTGTTTCGGTAAAAACAGAATGTATAACACGCAAAGTCTAAAAGAACTTTTTAAAGGCGAAGTCATAATTGTCGATAAAGTTACGTTTGAGGGCATTGCTATTCACTCACGAACCATAAGAAAATATTTGAGAGATGGAAATATAGCAGAAGCTAATAAATTTTTGGGAAAAGAATACACAATCACAGGCTATATGATAGCTGGTCAAGGGATAGGCAAAGAGCAATTTGTACCTACTATAAATATAGAAGTTTTGGACTTTTTGATACCGCAAGAGGGAATTTATGCCACAAAAACCACTATAAAAAATGTAGAGTACGCTAGTGTCTCTTTTATAGGTCATAGGGTAAGTACGGACGGCAACTTCGCCGTAGAAACACATATTATAGATCAAAATATAGATTTTGACGGTGGAAATATAGAGATAAAATTCTTTGAACGACTTAGAGATAATAAAAAATATGAAAACCTAGCTGAGCTAAAAAAACAGATTTTAGAGGATATTAACAATGCCAAAAGTTACTTTGCAAGATAAAGTTTTTGATAAACCGATAAAAGAACAGTTTAGTTTCAATGCAGAAGTTGCTCTTGTATTTGATGATATGTTAAGCCGTTCAGTTCCATATTATCATGATGTTTTGAAGCTAGTTACTGCGTTTTCTCAAAATTTCCTAAAAGACGACTCCATAGTCTATGATATAGGGTGTTCTACCGGTTCAACTCTAATAGAACTTATCAAAAAATCACCCTACAAACTACAAGCCTACGGTATAGACACATCTTCGCATATGATAGATAAAGCGATAGCAAAAGCCCATGCTTTCGGTGTACAAAATTTAGAATTTATCTGTGATGATGCTTTTAATATAGATATGAAAAATGCCGATTTGGTGATTTCAAACTATACATTACAATTTATTAGACCTCTTATGAGAGAAAAACTTATCAAAAAAATATATGAATCGCTAGGTGATGGACAGATTTTTGTATTTAGTGAAAAAGTGATAAGTGAAGATAAATTACTCAATAAAATCTACATAGATGAATATTACAATTTCAAAAAAGCTCAAGGATATAGCGAGTATGAAATAAGCCAAAAACGAGAAGCATTGGAAAATGTACTAGTGCCATATAGCGTAGAAGAAAATATTAAGATGATACTAGGTGCCGGTTTTAAAAGCTGTGATATACTTTTTAAATGGTATAATTTCGCCACATTTGTAGCAAAGAAATAAATATAAAGGATTATAGATATGTTAAAAGTAAACGATAAAGCACCTGATTTTTGCTTATCGAACCAAGATGAAGTAGAGATTTGTTCAAGAGATTTAACTGGTAAATGGATAGTTTTATATTTTTATCCAAAAGACAATACACCTGGGTGTACGACTGAAGCTTGTGATTTTACCGCTTCTATGCCTGATTTTGAGGATATGGGTGCTGTGATACTAGGTGTTAGCCCAGATAGTCCGAAAAAACACAGAAGTTTTATAGAAAAACAAAACTTAGGTATCACCCTACTTGCAGATGAAAGTACAAAAACTGCACAGGATTTTGGCGTATGGCAAATGAAAAAAATGTGTGGTAAAGAGTATATGGGGATAGTTAGAAGTACGTTTATCATAGACCCTGACGGAAAAATCCAAGCTATTTGGGATAACGTAAAAGTAAAAGGTCATAGCGAAGCTGTAAAAGCTAAGTTGGCAGAGCTTCAAAAATAAAAATATAAAGAGTTGTTTATATTTTTGCTACAAAATATTTGAAGAAGCAAAGTTTATTATGCTTCTTCATGGATATTTAGCTTTATTTCGTTAAAATCAGTTTAGTCTCTTTTGTAAGTAAAAATTTGTAAATATTACTCTTATGTAATATTTTGATAAAAGTATTTTTATCGGAAAAAACATTTTTGAATCCACTTGTTTTGTGCTATACGATTTCAGTTTATTGTTTTGTGTAGTTATCTCTTGTGTTTCAAAATGACTGTCACAATGATTGGTACTTGAACTATATTTTGTAGATTCAGGTTGTAAAAGTGAGTGTGAAACACCAAGGTGTTTAAGCTTATTTCTGATAATTTCAAGTAACACTTCAATCTCTTTAAGTGATAAATTATCTTTTAAAATAATATGAGATGAGAAATATTTTTCTTTTGATGATGGATGTATTAAATGTATATCATGAACTGCTTCTATTTCATCAAATGATAACAACATTTTTTCATACTTTGAAATATCTTCTTTATTTGCATCCATAAGACTCATAAAGCTTTCCAAAATTTAAATCTGAAGTGCAATTTTTTAAGTTGTCTTTGAAATAAGAAA
>DYJR01000067.1 GCA_020723015.1 Arcobacter nitrofigilis | reverse complement strand
CAAAGCTATCTTTGCTTCATATGTTTTACCAAGAGCTGTAACTATTCCAAGTAATACCATTTAAAATAATAAACATTAAATGTCAATAGTAACTGGGTACAAATTAGAAGAGAAAACGAAGAAAATCCCTAAACAATGGGGATTAGAGAGGTTTTTTATCGGGAATGTCCGTTGTAGCACAGGGGAAATTACTTATATATACAATTTAAATAATGCGGTTGAGCATGAAAATGCAAGCGGTGAGAATACACTTCTTGAGGAATTTGAAATAGTCTTAACCGATGAACTATCCCAAACTGATGAAGCTACACTGAATATAAATATCATAGATGATGTCCCTGTTCTTGATATAACAAGCGGTATTATAGCAAATACGGCTGGGGCTGAACTAAACGGAACGTTAGCAAGTATAGGTGCAGATTCAGACGGTACGCTAACATGGATGGGAGTTACGGCAAATATCACAACATCGGAAGGTACTCAATCGAATGTTACTTTAACATCGTTGGGTGAAGACGTCAATATCACTTACTCAGGCAATGTTATCGCAGGAACGACTGCCGACGGTGATATAGTATTTACTATCATAGGTAATGATGACGGAACATACACCGTAAATCAATATAGAACACTTGATTCGTCAAAACTATTTGAAACGGACGGTATTTTACTCTCTTACGGGGACGGCAAACAAGATAGTTATGTATTATATGAAGGTACAGGTAACAATCTAGTAGCAGACCTTACACCTGACACATCCAAAGAGTGGTTGGCACATTTTACAGCTACAGACTCTGGAGGTAATGCCAAAATAAATATGAGCGGAAACGATATCGGGGTTGAAAACAATCTTTTAGAGTCAAGCGAAAAATCTCCATAGACTTGAATGATGCAAAACAATTCTCAAGCATAAAAGTAAGCGTTAACCAACAATATGATTACGGTGAAGGTCAATACATAGCATACTATACCGATGGAACCGATTCAGGGCTACAAACTATAACTGTGGGAACAAACGGTGATTTCTTTATACAATCATCCGATGATGCTTATTTGGACAAAGTTGAAATAATAGGTGTTGACAATCAATTTAAAATCGACGGTATGAACTTCTATGTGGTTGATGATGATAGAGTTCCTAGCCTAGATTTAGATTTCACCGCAGTTGATTCAGACGGAGATGACGTATCAGGTTCACTAAGCGTTACTTTTGACTCAACACTAGATGCCATTGAAGGAACCGATGAAAATGACGCGCTTGGAGGTTCTGATGCCGATGAAGTTCTTTATGGAGACGATGGTAACGACATCCTAAACGGAGGAGAAGGTGAGGATGAATTGTACGGGCAAGACGGCGACGATGAACTAGTCTATGATGATGCGGATAGCGTAATAGACGGTGGGGAAGGTTTCGATACCCTAAAACTTCTTGACGGTCAAGGTATAGACTTTGACAATCTCGGTGCTCAACAAATCAAAAATATCGAAGAGATAAATTTGAGTGAAGATGAGGGTTCTAGTGTATTAGACAATCTTACTTTAGAGGCTGTTCAAAACTTAACGGATAATAATAATCAGCTTATTATAACAGGTGATGATGCAGACCAAGTGACCTTCAGAAATACCGGTACAAACGAATGGAGTAAAGTAGCAGGTATCGGCGATGAACTTGGATTTGATATATATACAAACTCAGGCGATAATACCGTCAGAGTATTAGTCGAAGAAGAAGTTGAGGATGAAATAAACTAAATAAATCAGGGCTTAACCCCTGATTTATTTAATCTTTTCAACGTTGTATTTAAAAATAGTAGGTTTGCTATCCAAACAGTTGCCGTTCAGTCCTGCTTTTTGACACAAGGCACCGAAAAAGTCGTCAAACTCACTTAAACTTTCCCAAACTTGAGGCAAGAATGTAGCCTGATGATAACCGCTTTTTAAAATAATACCGTCTATCCCTTTTTTGATTTTTGTTTTCAAATCATTTTTATCCATATAATGCACCTCTATAGGAGCAGTCAAAAGAGATATTTCTATACTAACAAAAGAAAACTCTTCCTTTGAAAGCGGAGGAAATCTAGGATCACCAAATGCTGCAGATTTTGCATTGTGTATCAAATCATCTAGTAAAGTTCTATGGGCTATAAGTGAGCCTATACAACCTCTCAAACGACCGTTTATGGTCAAAGTCACGAACGTTGCCCTAAGCTCTTGCAACATAGGATATTTTTGAAGCAACTCATTTTCATTAATTTTAACTGTTTTATCAAATTCGCCTAAAATTGCTACTTTAACAATATCTAGCAATAATTTGTTCATTGTCTATAACCTCTTACTAGCTCTATAATAGCTTCTACAAATCTTTGAGAGTCATTCTCACACTTACACACTTTATAGTCTTTAATCCCTAGCTTATGGGCTATCTCTTTATACTCGATAGCAAGTTCAAAAACCGTTTCGCTATTATCGATAGTAAAACTTATAGGATAAATCAAAACCTTTTCCCCTTTAAGCTCTTTGAGTTTATCTTCCAAAGAAGGGGTAAGCCACTTCATCGGCCCCACTTTTGATTGGTATGCAAGATGGATTGATTTAAAAGGTATTCTACAATAATCAAGAACTTCAGATAAAATTCTTACATGTTCTTTGATCTCATCTTGATACGGGTCACCGTTATCCACTATTTTTTGCGGTAATCCGTGAGCAGAAAATATAAGATTGTACTCGCTACTTTGTACCTCAAGCAATGTATCTCTAATGCTATAAACAATACTCAAATTTACAAACTCATTTCGATAAAACCTATCTATCACCTTTATATTAAAGTTTTTACCTTTTGCACTTTCCATAAAATCTTCAACACTTGATTTTGTAGTAGTAGTAGAGTATTGCGGATACATAGGAAGCAAAACTATATCTTGAATACCTTTTGCTTCTATCTCTTTAATTACGGTTGATACAAAAGGAGGAGTATATCGCATAGCCCAAGTTACGTAATAGTCAGGCATATGATAAGATAATTTTTCTACAAGTTTTTGAGTCAACGTATTTATGGGTGAGCTTCCGCCTATTTCAAGATAGTTCTCCCAAGCTTTGTTTTTTCTCATCATAACTATAAGTGAAGCAACCATAGAACGTAAAAAACCGTTTTTTATAGTCAATATATTAAGGTCATTAAACATATTTCTCAAAAACATTTCAAATTCTTCTTTGTTTCTAGGTCCACCCATATTCAAAAGGACCAAAGCCCTATCCATAACATCACTCCCTATTTAGTAATATCTATTATTTTATCGCTACACCAAGACGCCAAATCATTATCGTGTGTTATCAAAAGTATAGCAAACTTATCTAAAAATGAGATTAATAATTTCATAACCTCTAATGTAGTTATATTATCCAAAGCACTTGTAAGCTCATCTGCAAGTAGCAACTCAGGCTCTAATAATAAAGCTCTCAATATAGAACACCTCTGTAGTTGTCCGCCTGAAAGACTTTTAGGTTGTTTGTACAACAACCCCTTATCCACCATAAGCCTATCAAGATAAAAATCCAAATCGGCATCAAGCTTTTTTTGACCTACCACGTCTTTGATTTGTTCTATTATACTATAAGTGGGATGGAAACTTGTATATGGGTCTTGGTAGATAGTAGCGGTTTTTTTCTTTTTTATGATACCGCTTAACGGTTTGAGATTATCCGTAATCAATTCAAACAAAGTACTTTTACCGCTACCGCTTTCCCCTACTATAGAAACGACGTCGCCTTTGTTTAAAGTAATAGAAAAGTTATCATATATAAGTTTTGTTTTATCATACCCGAAAGTTAGGTTTTCGACTTCAAGAACCGGAATCATTTATATCTATTTTTGTTCTGCGTTTTTCTTATCTGCATCACTTAATATATCTTCACCTTTTGCCCAATTCTCACGGCTTACCTCATCAAATACTATATAACAACTAGGTTTCGGTTTACCGCAAACTCTAAGCATAGTTTCACTAATATCGTTTGCAATTTCTCTTTTTTGCTCTATGGTTAAACTTCCTGCAACCTTTACATTTATAAACGGCATACTATTCCTTCGTATAATATATTTATCAAATTGTAACATAATTAATTAAAAACTTAAGCTTATTAAAAAACACAACTTTGTTTAAACTTAGATTTGTTAAAATAGCGACTGAAATAATTTTAAGGAGAATAAAATGAAAAAAGTAATTTTAAGTGTTGTTGCAGCTTCTTTAGTAGCTGTAAGTGCGAGTGCTACAGATCTTTACAAACCGTGTGTAGCTTGTCATGGTGCAAAAGCTGAGAAAAAAGGTCTTGGTAAATCTGAAATCATTGCAGGTTGGGATGTAGCTAAAATAGTTGAGTCTTTAAAAGGTTACAAAGCTGGTACACTTAACAAATACGGTATGGGTGGAGTTATGAAAGGTCAAGTTGCTAAACTTAACGATGCTCAAATCGAAGAACTTGCAAAATACATCAATACTTTAAAATAATTTAGGCTAGCGTAGTACCTCTTGGTACTACCCTTACCTAGTATTTTATTTTGAAGGTTGTCGCGATGAAAAAAAAGCTTTTTCTAGGTTTTACTTTTTTTTACTCTTTTTCTTCGGCTTTGTCAGCTAGTCCCGTAGGTGAGCGTTTATATATGCAAAAATGTTCTCATTGTCACGGTCTAAAAGGTGAACAAAGTGTTTTTGAAACATCTGCAATTATACAAGGTTGGGAAACAAAAAAAACTATAGAAGCTTTACATGGCTATAAAGACAATAGTTACGGCTCAACAAAGAAAGGCGTTATGAAGGTCGTAGTTGCAAGGCTAGATGAAGCAAGTATAAAAGATGTAGCTACTTATATCGAAACTCTAAAATAAATCTCTTAATACCTTACAGAAGTTTTTTAACTCCGTTTTTTTTATACCTAAGTTCGGTATTATTCTAAGTATAGGTGTTTTTACGGTCGGTTGTCTAATTGCGCCTATTAAAAAACCTTTTTCTAACAAAACCTTTTGAATTTCAAGAACTTTTTTATTTGAACTCATATCAACGGTAAATATCAAAGAATCATTGTTTTTGTTTAATATTTCATTTAAAAGTTTTATCCTATTATCTACTCTTTTTTTTAGTTTTGTGCTATTTTTTTGGATAAACTTCAACACGTGATAAGCCAAAGCAGTATCAAAAAGTGACGGTGCCGTACTATATATAATAGGTTTTGCCCTATTTTGCAAAAACTCTATAATCTCATTTGAAGCAAGTATATAAGCACCGTAACTTCCGTAAGCCTTACCTAAAGTTCCCATCTTTATATGATTTGGCTTCGGTGAGATAGAATAAAAATCAAAAATTCCAAGCAATCTATCACCTAACACTCCGCTACTATGTGCTTCATCTACTATCAAAATTGCATTGTTACTATCGGCTATATCAAATATTTCCTTATCGGCTAACTTACCGCTCATGGAGTAAACACCCTCTATGGCTATAAGAAGTCTATTAAAACCTTGATGTTGAGAGATAAGCTCTTGAAGATGTGCCGCATCATTGTGTCTAAAAAACACTACTTTGGCATTTGATAGTTTTGATGCAAGTATCCCGCTTGCATGGTACTCCTCATCAACCAAAAACAAATCTTTTTTTCTTGCCAAACTCTCAAATAAAGAGATATTTGCCAAAAATCCACTTCCTACGGTTATGGCATTTTCAAATCCATGCAGTTTTTTTAGTTCATCTTCAAAAAATTTATGGATTTTGCTATAACCGTTTACTAGCATGGACGCTCTAGGGGAGTGATAAAGCTCATTTTCCAAAGTCTTATATGCTTTAAGTAAAAGTTTTTTGTTTTTTGAAAGCCCCAAATAATCGTTTGATGCTAAGTCTGTGATATTATCATCAAAAACTACCCTTTTTCTGAATCTATTTGATTTTTTTATGGCTTGAAGCTCTTCATCGTAAAACATATATTTCCTATAACGTGATATTTTCTATCATCTCAATTTTATTATCATATACTATTACCGCATCTATGCAAAATTTGACATCAAGATTTTTTACTTTTAAGTAATAGTATATACTTTTTATAAGCTTGTGAAGTTTAGCCAGAGTTATGTTATATACGGCATCATAACTTGTACCGCTTTTTACCTCTACAAAACGGTAAACATCACCTTTTGTTGCAATAATATCTATCTCTCCCATTTTCTTAGCATAATAGTTTTGTTCTATTATACTAAAGCCTTTTTGTTTGAGAAAATTTACCGCTTTTTCTTCGGCGATGTTACCTTTTAATCTGCTCACTAAAAACTCCATTTTTGGTGTATCAGTTATTGGTTATTAGTAAGAAAACTCTTATCTCCACTAATATACCAATATACTAATATACCAATTACTCTCTAATTACTTCCACTTTAAGCGACTTAAACCTTGCCGTTTTTGTAAACTCATCTGCTTCATCACTGAATATATAGTTTATATGACTTTTTGCATGGTGGAAAGTTGTATATAAAGTCCCTTTTTTTACACTCTTTACAAATTTCACTTCCAACGGAGTAGTTTGACCGTAAGGTGTTTTTAAAACTACTTTTTCACCTAAACGACAGGCATCTTCAATATTAGCTAGTATCACATCGTCCGGATATTTTTCGTTTAATCTTATAGATTCTTTTGTTTGTGCAGAGTTATTATAATGCACCAAAGTTCTTCCCGTAGTCAAATAAAAGTGTGTATTTAAACTCTCATCTTTTTCAAGAAGCTCTTTTATCTGCCCTCTTAATACATATTGATTATACGTCAGATGCCCAAGCCCGTCAGGCGTTCTAAAGTCTTCAAGATGAAGTATAGGTGTGTCGTCTTTATCTATCGGCCACTGCATCCCTTTACTTCTATGTTTGCTAAGTTTGATATAACTAGCCCCTTTGTATCTTGAAACTTCATTTCTTACATCATCCCAGACCTCTTCGCTTGAACCGTATAAAAACTCACCTTTGATTTTATTTTCTATATCTCTTAGCACTTCCCAATCATCAGGTAAATCACACTCCACCAAAGGTTGAGATAAGTGAAGTCTTCTCATAGCATTTACATATACACCGGTCTTTTCATAGGCACTTTTTACACCGAATACCACATCGCTTTTTTTCGCTATTTCATTCATAAAAAGCTCTTGCGTCACAATAAGCTCAAGATTTTCCAAAGCACTATTAATTTTGTTTTGATTTGGATGGATATGAGCTATATCTTCACCCATAATATACATCGCTTTTATTTTCCCTTCAAGCATAGCATCCATCAAATCAAGAGTCATAAGACCTACTTCTTTTGCATCTTTATAATCAGGCTCATAATAAGGAAGGCACCCCACATCACAAGTACCTTGTACGTTGTTTTGACCACGAAGAGGCATAAGCCCTGCACCTGTTTTGCCTATATTACCTGTTAGTAGGGCAAGATTTGCCAGTGCCATAACAGCCTTACTACCGTCTAAATGTTCACTAATTCCTAGTCCCCAAAAAATCATAGATTTTTTTGTAGCATATTCCCTTGCTATCGTTGGAATCATTTCACTTAAATACTCATACCCGCTAATTTTCTCAAAATATCTAGGATTTGCATACTCATCGTTTAAAATAGAGTTTTTATACTCTTCAAAACCGCTACATCTAGTATTTATAAATCTCGTATCATAAAGATTTTCACTCAAAATTACATAAGCCATCATATTTAAAACAAGTAAGTTTGCCTCATAAGGGATTACTGCATTGTATTTTGCAAATTTGCCTAGATGAATTTCACGTACGTCAATCACGGCAATATCCACGATTTTATCCCTAGAAGCTTCAATCATCCTATTTGCAACTATCGGATGAGCTTCAGTCGTATTTGAGCCGATTACAAGTAAAAATTCAGATTTGAATATATCATCATAAGGGTTTGTCGCGGCACCTTCGCCTATAGTGGTTTTGAGACCCTTTAAACTAGGGCTATGGCAAACCCTTGCACAGTTGTCTATATGTGGAGATTCCATAGTAACTCTTGTGAACTTTTGAAGCATCCAACCGCTTTCACAGCTAGTTCTTGCACCTCCTGTAGCACAAAAAGAGTGTCTGCCGTATTTATTTTTTAGTTCGTTTAACTTCCATGCTACCAAAGAAGTTGCAAATTCATAGTTTGCTTCATACCAAACATCATCCACTACTTTTAAAGTTTTTGAACGTGCTTTTAACTCCACCGGTAAAGCTTCATAATTTTTTTCAATAAATGTTTTTTTAACCCTATGCTTTCTTATTCTATTTGGAGAATCTACGAAATCATAGCCGTATTTACCCTTTATACAAAGCTTTCCACGACTTACGTATCCGTCACTTTGAGCATAAATTTTTGTGATTTTATTGTTTGCTACTACAGCCGTAATATCACACCCAACACCGCAATAAGTACAAACAGAATTAATATCGGTAGTCATCATCCCCCGCCTACAAATTGTAAAAGTTCTATTTTATCGTTTTCTTGTGGAATAAAACTACCCCACTCCTCTTTTTTGACTATGTTCATATTAACGGCTACAGCCATTACTTTATCTATGATTTTAAGTTCGGTCATAATCTCAAATATAGTTTTATTAGCGTCAACAGATAGTTGTTCACCGTTAATTATCAAATTCATAAATATTCCTTTGACAAAATTTTATCGTAAGATATCAAAGTTTTACTTGAAAAAAACATCCTATAATTATGTAAATCACAGATTTTATCTAAAAAAGCTAACATATTTCTTTTGGAAAAGATTGTTTCTTAATTGTAATATAAAATTAAATTAATTATAATTTAGAAAAAATTTACATATATCACA
>DYJR01000066.1 GCA_020723015.1 Arcobacter nitrofigilis | reverse complement strand
ATTAGAGAGGTTTTTTATCGGGAATGTCCGTTCCAATTCACCTACGGTTTTTATTTTATCATTGAAAGCTATAGGCTGAATAATACCCTTTGTAGTTACAAACTCTTTTTTACATAGTGGCGGGACTTCACTAGCTGCATATCTTGAACTCCAAAAAATCTCACTACTCATAAGTAAATCTATACACTCAGGGGGAACTTCCCTTTGTACTACTACTTTTACTTTTGAACCGTCTTTTTTGGTATGAAGCACCTCAAAACCTATATATGGGAGATTGAGCAAAGCATCGCTAAATGCCAATAAAGGCAATAATAAAATATATAAAACTTTCATAATTAACTCCTTATATAAATAAAATATTTACTCATATTATGATACAATAAAAAAGTTGAAAAGAAAAGGATTTTGTTTTGGATATATTATCTATTATTGTTATTACTTTAGCTATATCTTTGGGGTTAAATATTATTTTAAAGAAATTTAATATATCTCCTATAGTCGGTTATATTTTTACCGGTGCCGTAATAACTTTTTTTGTTGACATGACCTCTATAGATAGCCACCATTTAGAACAAGTGGCGGAGTTTGGGATAGTATTTTTGATGTTTACTATCGGTTTGGAATTTTCTATACACCATCTTAGAACAATGAAAAAAGAGGTATTCGTAGTAGGAACTTTGCAAGTCTTGGTTACGGCTACTATTTTTGGTATGTTAGCACATTATATTTTCGGTATAAATAGCGATACATCAATCATCATAGGTTCTGCCATAGCCCTTTCGTCAACAGCAATAGTTCTAAAAATACTAAATGAAAACGGTGATATTCACAGACCTTACGGAAGAAACTCTTTGGGGATATTGCTTTTTCAAGATATTGCCGTAATTCCTATATTACTTAT
This sequence comes from Arcobacter nitrofigilis, assembly GCA_020723015.1. Lineage (GTDB taxonomy): Bacteria > Campylobacterota > Campylobacteria > Campylobacterales > Arcobacteraceae > UBA6211. The sequence continues at coordinate 8,023 of DYJR01000066.1, read as the reverse complement.
GATTTCATTTCTAGCTAGTAGCGGCGGTTCATCGGTATCATCCTTACTAGTCCAGACTTTTATATCTGGCTTTTTTGTTTTGGCCGTTTTATTTTTACTGGGGAAATATGCTACAAGTAAGTTTTTGTCGGCGGTAGTGGAGAGTAAATCCGAAGAACTCTTTATAGCATCTATTATACTTATAGTGCTATCTGCATCTTTGTTTGCCCATATATTTGGTTTTTCTTACTCTTTGGGTGCATTTATTGCCGGTATGCTTATTGCCGAAACCAAATATAAACATCAAATAGAAGCTGACCTCGTCCCTTTTAGGGATTTGTTACTTGGGTTGTTTTTTATAACGGTAGGATTACAACTAAATTTTAAATTTGTTGTGGACAATTTTTTTATTATCATAGGTTTAACAGCAGGAATACTACTTCTAAAAGCAATTTTGATATTTATTGTCGTTAGAATGTTTACCTTTACGAAAAGGGCTTTTAAGACTGCCTTAGCACTAGCACAAGTGGGTGAGTTTTCATTTGCTATTTTTGCACTAGCAAAATCAAACTCACTTATCGATTCCCAAATACTTCAAATACTTATATCGGTAGTCGTTGTTTCTCTTATCTTTACATCTTTGACGGTAAGATATGTAAGAGAGTTTACAAACTTTTTTTATAAACAAAGAACGGAAATACTTGATGAGCCTATAGTAACTGCAGAAATAAGTAACCATATAATAGTATGCGGATACTCTTTGCTAGGGCAAAAAATAGTTAAACAACTTAGAAAAAAAGATATACCTTATATGGCTATTGATCATGACCATACCCACGCGGATAAAGGGAAGGAAAATGGGGATGTAGTATTTTTCGGTAATGCGGCATCAAAAACTATTTTGGAATCAATGTTTTTGAAAAATGCTATGGCGGTCATCATAGCAATAGACAATGACGATAAAGTAAGGCTAATATGCGAAGCTATAAAGTCTATAAATCCTTATATCCACATTATCGTTAAGATATCACATCAATCACAAGTCGATGACCTAAAAGAGCTTGGAGTGAGTGATTTTGTAAATGAAAACGAAAGCGTCGCAAAATTACTAGTAAGTAAGGCCATGAAGTGTGATTTGTATTAAAACAAATCACACGACATTTACAAAAAGAGTTTTCTGATATTCGATAGTGAGATTAGATGAGCAGTTATAAGAGGTATCGCCCCTCTTTTGCATAAATCACTTTTTTTCTTCTCATTTAAATTTTTTAGTTTATCTTCGTTGAGCACAAAAAAACCGTTAATTGTTATCGTTTCATTCGAAAGTGTTTTGATAGTTGCACTCTTTTGCTCTAATAACTCTAGCTTTTCAAGTTCTGAAACAAACTTTGCCGTGGATAGTGCATCTGCTTGGAAATTGGTCAGAAATCTCAATGTACCATTTAAAAACTCGCTATTGTTTCCGTTTTCGTCAAAAAACGCTTTTGTAGGATTTGCTTCCTTGGTTGTTTTATAGGTACTATCATAAGCCAAAGCCAATTTATCCTTATCGGAAACAAAAACAAAAGGATACCTTCTTATAAATGCAGGTATGTATTTACCGCTTTTCCAGTTCCCTTTTTCATCGATAGAAAGGTTATCTTTCTCTTTTAAGCCTAACATAACGGACGCAAACCACTCGTTTTTTGAATCTTTTGCAAAAAGTATAGGATAATCCTTACACGCCTCAAAAAACTCACTCACCGTAACCAAACAATTACTCAACTCTTTTGAAAAACTATAATCGGTCACATCTTTAACGGCACCGTTTTTATGCTCTATACTATTTATTAACTCTATACTTTTATACATTATGTCCTCTCTATCTTATAAGTATCAAAGGTTTCGAACTATTTTGAATCATCTTGGAAGTAAAACTACCGAATATCGAACTTCTTATTTTACCGTGGCTAAAGGCACCCATTACTATCGCATCTATATCATGTTCACTTTGAAACTTCAACAGTTCATTTAAAGGCTCACCCTTAATAGATACTAGCTCAATATTTAGTTTCGTATCATGCAAAAGCTCTGCAGCTTGGGCAAGTAACATCCTTGATTTTCTCTCATCGTTACATACGTTCACGATATATCGTCTTACATCCTGTTTGAAAAGGGGTGATTTTACTATTGATTGAAGGGCTTTTATAGAACTCGTACTTCCGTCATAGGCCATCATTAGTTTATTTATGGGTCTAAACTCTTGATTTACGAGTAAGGTAGGCACTTCAATATTTCTTAGAATCTCCTCTATTTGCTCGCCTACGATATTATTTCCTTGTGAATCTTTACCTCTTAAGCCTATGATAAGAAGCCTTACTTTGGCTTGTAACTCTACTAAATTGTCATAAAGTTTACCGTGCCTTTGAGATGTTATGACGCTACGTAAGCCTACATCGTTTGCTTTTTGTTTTAAAGTATTTAAAAGTTCTTTGCCGTTATTGATAAGTGCTTTACTCTCTTTTTCATCTTCATTGGAAAGCTCCTCTAAAAGCTCGTCTTTTTCACCTAATCCAAGATTGCCGGAAAAATCAATTTTATTAGACTTGTGTGAATGTTCAATAGTATTTAACAACTTTAAAGGTGTTTGGGTGTTTTTTGATATTTCGATACCGTACTCACAAACTGAATTTGAAAACTTAGAACCGTCAACACAAGCAAAAATTGCTTTTTCTACCTCTTGCATACTAATGACCTCCAATGACTTTTTCTATCTCTTCGGGTTTATCATAAACTCCAAATCTATCAATAATAGTCTTACTAGCCTCATTTTGTCCGATAACTTCCACCTTCGTACCTTCACGCCTAAACTTGATAACAGCTTTATCAAGGGCATAAACGGCAGAAATGTCCCAAAAGTGAGCTCGATTTAAATCAATAATAACTTTATCTAAAACTTCCTTAAAATCAAAGGTTTCATAAAACTTATCGGCACTATTAAAAAACACTTGTCCTACGAATTTATAGGTTTTCGTATTTGTACTCTCATCATAAGATGTATCACAGTACATAAAATGGCTGATTTTGTTTGCAAAGAAAAGCGAGGCAAGAAGTACGCCGGTAACCACTCCAAGGGCTAGGTTATGTGTGCCTACGGTGACTGCGACAGTCCCTAACATCACTATATTTGTAGATAGCGGCAGTGTTTTAAGCCCTTTTATAGAACCCCAGTCAAAAGTACCGATAGAAACCATTATCATAACAGCCACCAAAGCTGCCATAGGGATAATAGAGATAATATCACTCAAAAAAACTACCATAATAAGTAGAAAAAATCCTGCCACGAAAGTAGAAAGCCTTCCACGTCCCCCTGATTTGACGTTTATAACCGACTGCCCTATCATAGCACACCCTGCCATACCGCCGATACACCCACTTGCGATATTTGCTATACCTTGACCTTTTGCTTCACGGTGTTTGTCGCTTTTGGTATCGGTTAGCTCATCCACTATGGTAGCCGTCATAAATGACTCTAGTAAACCGACTATCGCCAAAGCAAAGGCATAAGGGAAGATTATCCGTAAAGTTTCAAAATTCATAGGTACGTCAGGCAATAAAAATATAGGCAACGTATCGGGAAGTTCTCCCATATCACCGACCGTTCTTACATCCCAACCGGATATTACCGCAAAAATAGTAATTACTACGATGGTAACAAGCGGTGACGGTAAAATCTTACCTATTTTTGGGACATAAGGGAAAAGATATATTATGCCCAGCCCTGCTAAGGTGAGTGCATAAACGTGCCAAGTTACGTTTGTTAGTTCAGGTAATTGAGCCATAAAAATAAGAATAGCTAGAGCATTTACAAACCCTACCACAACTGCACGTGCCACAAAGCTCATAAGCTTAGCTACACCTATATATCCAAGAACTATTTGAATAAACCCGGTCAAAATAGTAGCAGCTAATAAATATTCTAGTCCGTGTTCTTTTACCAAAGTAACCATAACCAAAGCCATAGCACCGGTTGCAGCACTAATCATACCCGGTCTGCCGCCTACGAAAGAGATAACGACGGCTATACAAAAAGAGGCATAAAGCCCGACTTTAGGGTCAACCCCTGCGATAATAGAAAACGCAATAGCTTCTGGAATAAGTGCCAATGCGACAACCAATCCAGATAATAAATCACCCCTTATATTTCCAAACCAATCATTTTTTGTGGATAATAACAAAACTCCCCTTTTTAAAATATCATACTAATAATTTTGAATGTAGCAAGAGCCAAAAGCCCCGCAAAAAATCCTGCTACGATGTCATCACCCATAACACCCAGACCGCCTTTTACTTTTGCATCTATTTTGCCTATAATAGAGGGTTTTTTAATATCAAGGATTCTAAAATAAACAAAACCCAAAATAGCAATAGGTACCAAAGAATATTCACTGTTTGCAACCATTGAAAGACAAAGCCACATACCAGCTAGTTCGTCTATAACAATTTCGCTATTATCGTGGGTTGAAGTTTCTAACTCATATTTATCTATCTCTTTAATTGCAAGGATAAATATCAAAATAGTTAGTAAAAACAAAGTAGTAGCAGAACTAATATAAAGTACCACAAAGCCCAAAATAAGTGCAACCAAACTACCAACCGTTCCAGGGGCTTTTGGACTAAGTCCGCTATAAAAAAGTGTTAAAAAAGCTTTTCTCATTTTTTCTTTTCAACTCCTAGTTTTTTTCTCTTTTCCCAAAGAGATTTTCTGCTAATTCCTAGCTTTTTACTAAGTTCCGTATCAGGATATTTATCTTGAAACGTATTTACGACAAGTCTTACATATTCGTTGATAGTCATAATATTGTCGTTTGCTATTATTTGATTTGAGTTTTTTAGCTCAATCTTGTCATAGATAAAATCAGGCTCGTTGTCAAGAGATGAAATCACTACGTTTAATCCGTCTAGAGATTTTTGTAGCATATCTTTTAGGGATTTTTTTAGTGAATGAAAATCAATCATATAATACAACGTATCTTTGTTTAGCTCTTTTATCTCTTGAACTATATTCACTTTTGAAAGCGGTATTATTTTTATCGGTAAGTTAGACTTTTTTGCTATCTCAAAAAATAGCTTGTCGCTATATTTTTGGTCATTCGTCTCAACCAAAACAGGTAGCTTATGGTCATCCAACTCACACTCAATACCGTCAAATACCGTATCAAAATATTTTTGGTACAAACAAATCTCTTTTTGCATTTTATTAAATACTTGATAGTGGTGAATCTTTCTTATAAGTTCATCCATCATAAACGGTTTTTGAACATAATCTTTTGCACCTAGTTTTATAGGAGAACCGACCGTCGCATCACTAATATAAGTAACAAACAAAATAACTATAGAATCTTTGTAATGTTTTATTACGTCATCACAATTTGTAGTATGAAGATTCATAGAAAGCAGTACGGTATCATAGTGTTTTTGTTTGTCCACTTCACCGAAAGAGGTAAAATGTTCACAAGCGTGTCCCTCTTCAAATAATCTTGAAGATAGTTTTTGTGCTAGATAAATTTCGTCTTCTAAAATAAGTATTTTCATTGTTGTGTCCAATCATGATATTTTAATGTTGCGTTGCTAATTACCGCTACGCCCTCTCCTCTACCTATAAACCCAAGTTTTTCTGCCGTCGTTGCTTTTATGTTGATAAAATTCTGTTCGATTTGAAGAAGCTTTGTAAGCGACTTTTTAATCTCATCTTTATACGATGATATTTTTGGTTTTTGTGCCACTATAGTCACATCTACGTTTACTATATCAAACCCTACGTTACCTATAAAAGCAACTATCTTTTCAAGTAATATTTTGGAATCAATTCCACTATAAGCCATATCCTTATCGGGAAAAAATTCTCCTATATCACCGGCTCCTGCTGCACCCAAAAGGGCATCTATCAAAGAGTGAATAAGTACATCGCCGTCACTGTGTGCTTTGAAACCGTAACCGCAATCGATATACACTCCACCTAAAAACATCTTTTTATTCTCTTCAAAGGGGTGAATATCAAATCCGTTACCGTTTAAATAAACTAAATCCGGTTTTGTCAAACACTCTATATCACTCAAATCATTTCCGAAGGTAATTTTCTTTGATTTTGTGGAGCCGTATATATATCTAACTTCACCGCCTAGTGCCTTTATCGCACTACTATCATCCGTAAAAACATCTTTTGTATTTAATGCTTTTGTCAGGATATCTGTTTTTGAAAGCTGTGGTGTTTGGATAAGTTTGGTTTTGTCTCTATCTATGGTCACATCGTCATAAACTACGGTATCACTCACATCCAAAACGGGTACGATACAATCCCCTGCATTTTTATGAGCTATCAAATCAAGTATCACATCTTCAGGAACACAACTTCTAGCGACATCCGTAACCATCACATAGCGTGTATCAACTTTACCCAAAGCATTTTTCATGGAGTCTTGCCTTGTGTCACCACCTGCAACATATACAAAATCCGATGAGAAATTTCGCATATAGCCCACTTCATCACTATGTCCTACTATTATAACTTTTTCAAATTTATGATAAGACGATAGTTTTTGACTTACAGCCAACCAAAGAGGCTTACTGCCGACTCTGAGCCACTGTTTCTTGACACTTTTGCCAAATCTCGTGGAGTTCCCTGCACATAAAACAACTAATGTTACATTAGACACGGCTTTCCTTTAAAATATGATACTTATGTGTAAAAAAGTATCATATTATATCAAAAAGTAACTTAAAATTCAAGAAAGTATAAATTTTGTAACTTATAATGGTTATTTATTTGCGTAATAATAAACCTGTTAGATATGCGGAATTTGGGATATTTATAATATTTGGATGGTCAATATCTGCATACATATACTCCACTATCTGTAACGGCATTTTTGCATTTTTAGATATTTCAAAGCTCATCTCTTCAAGCTGTTTCATCCCTATATAGTGCGAACAAGAATAAATTGCTACCATACCGTTTGGATTTAGCATCTTCAAAGCGGTATCAAGCAAAAATTTCATCCCTTTCATAGCTCCTATGGCTTCTTTTTGTGTTTTTGCAAAGGGTGGCGGGTCAAGGACTATCAAATCGTACTTATTGTTTGATTCAAGCTCTTGCGTCAAAAACTCAAAGGCATCAGTTTTTATTGCCGTGCATTGCTCGTAACCGTTTAGAGTTATATTATTTTCTACTTGAAAGATAGCACTTGCAGAAGCATCTACAAATTGTACTTTTGCCCCTTTGCTAAGGGCATAAAGTCCAAATCCACCGGCATTACAAAACACGTCAAGCACTTTCATATCACGTTGTATATATTTTGATACTATGTATCTGTTTCTTCTTTGGTCAAGATAAAAGCCTGTCTTTTGACCGTCGTGCAAACTCATAGCAAATTTGATACCGTTTTCGACTATCTCTATCTCGTTTGGTACTTCACCGTAAATCACGCCGTTTTGTGTCTCGATTCCTTCTTTTTTCCGTACCTTTGCATCTGATTTGTCAAAAATACCTTTTGGATTTAAAAGCTCCACCAAAAGCTCAATGATAATATCCCGTTGATTTTCCATACCCAAAGTGTTTATTTGTATCGCTAGGTTGCCGTTATAAAAATCAACAATAAGCCCTGCTAAAAAATCAGCTTCGGAGTGAACCAACCTATAAGCATTTGAGTTTGCTTGGATTTGTTTTCTTTTGTCTATTGCCGTTTGAAGTCTAGCTCTAAAGAACTCTTTGTTTATCTCCGTTTTCTCAAAACTAAGCACCCTTACGCTTATCACGCTTTTTTGATTGATGTATCCCGTAGCTAGATATTCGCCGCCGGCAGTATAAATCTCTACCGACTCACCGTCTTTCAAATCTTTTGGGGGAGTTGCTAGTTCATTTTGATATACCCAACAAAAAAGGGATTTAAGTTTGGCTATTGCTTCTTTTGAAACCGTGATTTTTTTCATTTATTAGACCTATCGTAAATTATTAGTTGTCAAGTTTCACCACGTTGTACCATCCCCTTTAAAGCAATAGCATAAA
>DYJR01000065.1 GCA_020723015.1 Arcobacter nitrofigilis | reverse complement strand
AGCACACCCTAAAAAAGTTTAGCTGTTTAAGCTATTCTTTATAGGATGGTTTTAAATATTTAATTAATTGCTAAGAGTCCTGTAACTCTTCTTTACTTACAACACTTTCAATATCCATAATAACCAACATTTCGTTATTCTCAAGTCTAACATATCCTTTTAGATATTTTGACGGTATTGCCGAACCCATATCGCTAACAGGCACTAAATGTGAAATATCAAGTTTTTGTACATCGTCTACTTTGTCTACTACTATGCCGATCATCCTCTTATCATCTGTAATAACCGCTATAACAGCCGTGTGTTCATTATACTCTATAAGACCGGTGTTAAATTTGATTCTAACATCTAAGATTGGAACTACTTCCCCTCTGAGATTTATAAGACCTTTGACCCATTTGCTAGTATTCGGTAATGTCGTAATAATCTCAGGATATGTCAAAATTTCTCTAATTTTCGGTAACTCTATAGCATACTGCATATGACCTAGCTCAAACGTCATATATTCACTTATCGTATTTACTTTTGGTTTGTTTTGTGATGCCATAAATTAACTCCTTTTTATTTCTTAATATATTATACTATATTTTTTATTACTCTTTGGCTTTTAATTGTCTATAAAGTGTTTCATATTTTTCAATTTCTTCACGACTAGCTTTTCTTCTACAGCTTATATATCCTTTTGAACCGTCACAGCTCTCAAATGGATATACGGTAGCATAGACCCAGTAATATCCACCTAACTTGGTAGCATTTTTTACGTATCCTGTCCATACTTGACCTTTTTTTACCGTATCCCAAAGGTCTTTAAAGGCAGCTTTAGGCATGTCAGGGTGTCTTACTAAATTATGAGGTTTTCCTATCATCTCTTCAAGAGTATATCCTGCTATTTGACAAAAATCATCATTTGCAAATCTTATAATCCCTTTTTCGTCTGTTTCACTCACTAAAAATGTATAATCATTTAATATTGTTTCTTTGGACATTTGTTCTCCTTTTTTTGAAAGAGACTGAGAGACTAAGTGACTAAGCAAGAAAAATCTCAGTTTCTCAGTTTCTCAGTTTCTAAAATTTCTTAGTCTTTGCATCATTTACAAGGCTTTGAGCCATTTCTTGAACTTCACTTGCTATGGAAGATACGTTATTAGCTTCACTTGCGTTTTCTTGTGTTACACGGTCAAGCATTGTTACTGCATCATTGATTTGTTCAATACCTAGCATTTGTTCTTTACTTGCATTACTTACATCTTCTATGAGTTTGATGGTATTTGATATATGGTTATTGAGTTCATCATACCCTTTTATCATATCATCTGAGATTTGTTTACCTTCATTTGCTTTTGCTGTTGCTTGTTCTACCAAGTCTTTTATCTCTTTTGCAGCTTCAGCACTTCTTGAAGCAAGATTTCGCACTTCTCCGGCAACAACGGCAAACCCTTTTCCTGCTTCACCGGCAGTTGCTGCTTCAACCGCAGCGTTTAGTGAAAGAATATTTGTTTGGAATGCTATTTGGTCAATCACGGCTATTGCTTCATTTATAGCATTCACTTGGTGATTAATTTCATCCATTGAAGTTGCTGTTTTACTTGCAAGGTTTTGACCAACGCTTACAGAATGTTTCACTTTGTTACCTAAAGTTGCCATAGAAACTGCATTTGAAGCATTATTTCTTGTAATACTAGTAATCTCTTCCAATGCAGCTGCGGTTTCTTCCAAAGAGGCTGCTTGTTCATTCGCTTTTTGAGCTACATTTGCTACCGAAGTTGCCATTGAAATTGCGTTTTCTTCTAAGCTTTGGCCGTTTTGCATATTGATTTTAGCATTTTTAGCTAAGGCATCACCTAATATATTTACGCTATTAAGTATTTCCCTCATCTCTTCTTTGATTCTGTCATCAATTGTTACTCTAGCTCTAAAATCGTCATGTGTATACAAACTTAAAGTATTTCTAAGATCATTCATATTTTTAGATATTTGGATTATCATTTTATTTATAGTTTCTTTTAACGTATGAATCATCGGATTTTGAGTATCTGAATGTATTAAACATTTGTAAATACCTTGTTCTACTTTATCTGTTACAAGTACGATTTCACCCATAACTTTCATATCTTCTTTTAGTTTTGTATCAAATTGTTGAGCAACATTGTTGAGATTTTCCAATAAATCACCTATTTCATCATCAGGTATATTTTCGTTTGCTTCAAATTTGTTAGTTTTGTAGGATACAAAATCTAAGAAATTGGTGAAACTTGTTTTAAATACTGCAATTTTATTGATTATATTATTTCTTATAACAACCATAATAACCGCTATCATGACAATAATCATAACAACCATAATAAACTGTAAAAAGTAAATCAACTTGGAATTTTTTGCAATAGAATCACTTACTAGTTCAATAGGAGTAGCTAATAAATATATCCCCACGGCATTACCTGAAAAGTCCTTTATCGTCGAATATGTATAAAAATATTGTGTATCTACCAAATAACCTTTAGTGAGTAAAGAAGAAAAATTTAAAGATTTTGCATATGTTAAGAAATCTTTATTTACGTATTTTTGACTCAATAAGTATTCCCCAACTTTATCCTCTTGATTAAAATTTCCTACAGAAAATTTTCCATCCATTAATACCAAAGAGAAAATATTTTCTTGTTCTAAATCTTTTACTACGGAATTAAAACCTTGTATAAATTCTACAGACCCTATGTATCGGTTATCATTTATAATAGGTGAAAGCCCTCTAATAACAAGACCTGCCTTTCCTGCTTCTATACCGCTTAGCGGTTGTTTAGTTTCTTTAACTTTATTAATAGTATGTCTAAAGGAAGATAGCTCATCACCGTATTTTTCAGGCTTCCAGTGTCTTAAAAAAGATTTGACGTCAGCAGTATGTATGTGTATTTGGATATTTTTAAAAGGAGTACCTTCTTTCATAACGGATGCTATTTTCCCTATAGCATTGATGGCTAAATCTCTATTGTTATCCAATAAAGCGTTTACTACATCACCGTTTTGAGCTATAGTAACCGCATTACTAATACCTACGTCAAATCTTACTTTTTCGCTAGCAAGTATTTTATCAACCATTGCGGTTTTTGTAGATGAATAAACATCATCCTTTATATTATTCATAAGTACAAAATTTACCAATACGCTTAAAGCTACGAGAACGCCGCCTATCATCACCATATATTTCGTTATTTTGGTACCAATCGAGCTTCTGCTTTTTTGCATACATTACCTCCTATAAAATTTATATAATTATTATAACGAAACAATGCTTAAATAATATTAATGCAATACTTTTTTATCCACAATTTGTGCTTTAATGTATATTTTCGTATCTGTTATCTCTATCGTATCATTTATTTGTAGGTCAGATAGGTTAACGATTTTATTGTCATGAAATGCTTGAACGAAACCTTTATTTAGTCGTTTTGACGGTTCATTGAGTATAAAATTCTCTAATAAAAACTTAATTTCTTTTTCTTTTGAATTTAATATATTATTAAGGAGCGTATGAAAATTATTTTTTATATTTGTTAGGTTGTTTTTCATATTATCTAGTTGAATATGAATAGAGTTTTGATGAAATTGAGATAGCAATCTATCTAATATTAATTTTTTTTGATTTAATATATTCATAAAATATCTATCATAGTTATGTCCCAAATCTTCCATATAAAAAAGTATATCGTTTTTGGACGGTAACGCTAATTCTATTGCATTTGACGGAGTAGAAGCTCTTACGTCTGCTACTAAATCACTTAACATAAAGTCACTCTCATGCCCGACTGCACTTATAATAGGGGTATTTGCATTAAAAATTGCTTCACATACCGTCTCTTCATTGAAAGCCCATAAATCTTCTATACTTCCACCGCCTCTACCTACTATCATAATATCAGCTTGAAGTGAGTCGGCATATTTGATAGAACTTACTATATCATATTTAGCACTTTCTCCTTGAACAAGGGTAGGAACCAAAATTAGCTTTGTAAGAGGCCATCTTTGACTTGCTATTTTTTTCATATCCTCTATGGCTGCACCTGTAGGTGATGTTACTATTACAATAGTTTTAGGGAATTTTGGAAGTTGTTTTTTGTGGGTAGTATCAAAATAGCCCAAATCTTTAAACTTTTTTTTGAGTTGCTCATAAGCAAGTGCTAGTCCACCTATACCGCTTGGCTCAATTTTGGAACATACAAGTTGATAACTACCCCTTGGCGTATAAACCGATATTGCACCGTTTATGACAACTTTTAGCCCAACTTCAAGCTTAAATTTCAAAGAATAGGTGTTTCCTTTGAACATAACGCAACTTATATTCGAATCTTTATCTTTTATGGAAAAATATATATGTCCTGAGCTATGAACCGTGAGATTACTTATCTCCCCCTCAACATACATGGATATAAACGTCGATTCAAGAAGTGACTTTATTTGCGTATTTAACTGTGAAACTGTTAAAGGGTTTAGGCTATCTGTCATTTTCTTGCTATAAATAGTGTAGAAATGTCCATAGAAAAACCTTTAGTATATAAAGGTTTCAACCCTGCCTCTTCAAGCTCTGCATTTAATTCATCGCTTGTAATAAAATCTTCTATAGATTCCGGCAAGTACGTATAAGCCTCTTTGTTTTTTGAGATTAATCCACCTATAGTAGGCATAATATTATTTAAATAAAATGCAGTTACATGGTCTAAAACAGACTCTTTTTTATTTTTGGTAAATTCTAAGATAACCACAAGTCCGTTTGGTTTTAGAACTCTTTGAAATTCTCTCCAAGCCTCTTTTCTTTGTACCACGTTTCTAATACCGTATGTGATAGAAATAATATCAACGCTACTATCTTCCAAAGGTAAGCTCTCTGCTCCTGCTTCTATAAAGACACCGTTTGGTATTTTTTGTTTTCCCACTTCCATCATACCCGTACTTGGGTCTATACCTGCTATTTCCAGAAGTTTTACGTCATTTCTAATAGCACCTTGTTGCCAGTCTATCATCATATCTCCGGTACCGCATGCAACATCTACTATTTTAGTTACTTCGTTTTTATCATAAAAGCTAAATGCTAAATCACAAGCTTTTCTTCTCCAGCTTTTATCTACACCCATACTTAAAATTCTATTTGCTAAATCGTAAGTTTTTGCAATCTCATTGAACATCGTTATAATTTCTTGTTGTTTACTCATCTTTTTACCTTAATAATATTATAGAAAAAATTTGCCTATCAATAGCCCTATTACAAACCCTATATTAATACCTACTATTATTTTGAGATTGTTTAGTTTTTCGTTTGTTTTAGGTATCATATCAAGTATTTTTTCCTGATATGTAAACGTTTTTTGTAAATCTTCATTGACTTTTTGAAGACCGTTTATATTTTGTTTTACACCAAGTTCCGCAAGCTCAAGCTGTTCTATAAGTTCTTTTGCTTGTTTAAAACTCATATCGCTCATTTTTTAATCTCTATCCAATTATCTAGTGAACAAAAAATTTGATTTAACGTATTTAGAACATAATCTTTCGCTTCAGTTTGAAGACGTTTAAAAAATAAAAACTTTCTAGCACCTTCTATATCGCCTAGTTCTTTGCATTGCATAGCTTTTTGTGTAAAGTTGGTATTGTTGTGAGCCATCTCCCAAACGGTACTTCCGAGGTATCTACTCATAGTGATAATTTTATCGTTTTTTACGGCAAAATATCGAGGGTCTTTGACAAAATCACAAAGTACGGAATTGCTTTGAAGATATTTGTGTCCAAAAAAGTTGATAAATTGCTCTTGTAAATAATCAGGTTCGGTACTTATGGCACGGTTAAGGGCAAAAAGCATATTGTTTTGAGAGTTTTCCTCTATTTTTCTAATCTTTTTCATAGTTGCTATGGCATTTTTACCGTCTAGCTCACCGTCTCCTAAAGGGATAACCCATTTTATATGACCAAATGATCCTACTTTTTTTATCTCTTCAAGAACCAAAGACGAAGTTTTATTTCCACCCACATCTACTATTACTTGATGATTGTCATCCATCAAAATAAGCTCATCAAGTTCACTTAGTTTATTGGTGCTCAACATTCTTTTGTTTACTATTTCCGTTCTAGTGAAAGATTGGCTATCGTTATTTTCGTCGTCTATTTCGATGTAAGTGATTTTTTTACCGTGTTTTTTATAAAGATAAGGGGCAATTACTTGCATGGCTACCGTACTTTTACCTACGCCGCCTTTTGTTTGAGGAATAATAATCATTAACTATCCTTTTTTTCATATATTCTACGATTTTACCGTGGAATCTAGCATATATTTCGTTTAAAGTTATATTAAAACCGTAATTTTCAATTATTTTATCGTAATTTTCATTAATTCCAAATTCTAACCAATCTTTTATATCATCATAAGTTTCAAATTCGTAGCCGTAATTTCCCAAAAGTTTTTTTGTATAGCTATCAACCACCATATTTTCTCTTTGACAAGCGTAACATAAAATAGCATCTGCACTTTCAAGTCCTATCCCTTTTTGCTTTAAAAGCCATTTTCTAGAAACTTGTTTTTGAAAATTATCAAAGGTTTCAAAATCGTTTAAAATATTTTGACACAATAATTTTAATCTAGGTGCTTTTTGGTTTTTAAATCCGCTTGGGGCTATAAGATTTGATAGTATCGATGTATCAATTTGTGATGTAAAAACTATAATCTCATCATCACAATCTTTTTGAATAAAATCGTATAAATTCGATAGAGATTTTTCTACGTTTGTCCATTTAGTATTTTGGGTTAAAATAGCCCCTATAACTACTTTGAAAGTACCGTAATCAGGCCACCAAAATTTCGACGAGTTTTTTAGTAAATCAAGGTCTTTAAGAAATATCAGTAAATCGTAACCATTTGATATATCAATTTTCAATAAAAGCCTTTGTTATGACTCTTTGCCCGTTATCATAAAGTTTTATTTTAAAGGCATCGAGAGCTTTTGAATTTTCTATGTTGACGACTACCATTTGAAGTATTGATTTACAGCTGTTAGGCACTTCAAAGTGACCGCCGAGTCCTGTGGTAGCTTTTTTGATAGGTACTGCACTTTCCATGCCGATGACGTTGTCCCTACAGCCCGTAAGCCCAACGTCACTAAGATAAGCAGTCCCGTCACATATAGTTAAATCATCTGTACCGACATGGGTGTGAGTACCGAATATAGCACTTACTTGGTTTTTGAACATCATCATCATAACTCTTTTTTCACTTGTAGCTTCACCGTGATAATCTATAATAATAGTTGTAATACCATCTTCGTGAAGCTCTTTAATTCTTTTTGTAGCAAGGTTAAACGGATTATCAACCGTAGGCATACCGTATTGCCCCATTAGATTTAAAATTGCTATTTTCTCACCGTTTATTTCCCTTACGGCTAGACCTGTTCCTGCTACGCCTTGAGGATAATTATCTGGTCTTAGCACATTATCGGATTTTAATAACGCTTCCATATCCGCTCTTTTATCAAAAGAGTGATTACCTCCCGTGATAATATCTATACCGCTTTTTAGAAGTTCATCACAATTGGTTGTAGTAAGTCCAAAACCGTGACTTGCATTTTCTCCGTTTGCTATCACAAAAGTTATATCAAATTCTTTTTTCAAATTTTTTAGGTGTTCTTTGATTATTTTCCTACCTGGACGTCCTACTATATCACCGATAAATCCTATATACAAGGTAACCTCACTTCAAATACCGCTCCAAATTCGTCATTATATGCCAAAATCTCGCCGTTATTGTCTTTTATGATTTTTTGAGCTATATTAAGCCCTATACCCATACCGCTAGATGTTTTATTGCTTATAAACGGTTGGAATATACTAGCTTTAATATGTTCAGGAATTCCTCCTGCATTATCTCTAAAATATATTATATTATATCCGTTTTTTGTTTCAATTTTGATGTCTAAATACCTTTTTTCAAAAGGTTCTATTTTTACAAGTTCATCAAGGGCATTATTTATGATGATTATCCACACTTGTTCAATACGTTGTTTTTGGATATTACTCATAAAAACAAAGTTGTTTTTATCCATACCTATTTCAAATTCATCAGAGTTAAGATATATTTTTGTGATAATTTTTGCACGATTGTGTGCCATAGTAAGTGCTACTAAAAGGGTAGAATATAGGTTAATATCTTCTTTTGTTTCGCTTGATTGTTGTGAAACTTCCCTCATACTCTCAACAATATTTGCTATTCTGTTGAGTCCGGTCATTATGCTATCGCTGATTTCAAGTAAATTTTCTTTCATAGTCGTATCAGGGAGGTCTTTTATATCATAAAGCATCATTTCAAGATTACCTTTTGCAAACGTAAGAGGTGTATTTATTTCATGGGTGATACCTGCTGCTAGTTGACCTATTGCTTGGAATTTTATACTTTTAAGTCTCTCTTCTTCAAATTCTTGGGTTTGTTTTATATTTTCCAATGTTTTATTTACTATTGTTTGTTGAAGTTTATTTGTTTGTTCCTCTTTTGTACTGATATCTACCATTACTCCTATGATACCGTTGAAATTTTCTTTATAGTTATAAGTGGTTTTGTATATCTCAATCGTTTTTTCAACACCAAGCCAATTTTTTATTTTTGTTTGGTACATCGCAAGATTCTTTTCGATTTTGTACTCATCTTGATTTTTATATAAATTCGATAGTTCTTGAGGTATTAGTTCCGTTAAACTTTTCCCGATTATATCTTGAAGTTTTCTACCTATTACGGCATTCTTCGTTAGATTAAAAAATTCCAAAAATGCTTTATTACACTCTACTAACATTAAGTCTTTGTCTTGTATAAATACCGGAAGAGGTATGGCATATAAAAGAGTTTTGTTAAATTCTAATGTTTCCAAAATTTAAATCTGAAGTGCAATTTTTTGACCTAAAAAATTATACC
>DYJR01000064.1 GCA_020723015.1 Arcobacter nitrofigilis | reverse complement strand
TAGTTATTAGTGTATTGGGGACAAGAAAATCTACCCCAATATACCAATATACTAAAGAACATGCCCTCGATTTTTCTAAAAACTAAACGACTCTCCTAGATAATGTTCTCTCACTGAGCTATCCGACTTAATTTCGTCACTGTTTCCGCTAGCTAGTACCGCACCGTTTTTCATAACATAAGCTCTATCACAAATAGCCAATGTTTCCCTTACGTTATGGTCTGTTATAAGGACACCGATTCCTAGTTTTTTGAGTTCGGCAATAATTTCTTGAATATCTTTTACCGCTATCGGGTCAACTCCTGCAAACGGCTCATCAAGAAGCAAAAACTTAGGCTTAGATATCAAAGCCCTTGCTATTTCAGCTCTTCTTCTCTCACCACCGCTTAAGCTTATCCCTTTTCTTTGTCTGATAGGCTCGATATTAAAAATAGAAAGCATCTCTTCAACTCTTTTACTTTGTGTCTCTTTATCATCATAGACTATCTCTGCAGCCAACATAAGATTTTCTTCTATAGATAAGTCTTTAAAAATAGAAGATTCTTGAGGAAGATAACCTATCCCCTTAAGGGCTCTTTTATGCAACGGCAAAGAAGTAATATCCTCTTCATCAAAAAATACGGTTCCGCTTGTAGGTTCCACAAGTCCGCATATAGTATAAAACGTAGTCGTTTTACCGGCACCGTTTGGTCCTAAAAGCCCCACTACTTCACCGCTTTGGATATAAAGACTAATACCGTGCAATATATCGGTTTTTTTAATTTTTTTTGTAATATCTTTAATCTCTAATTTATAAGTGTTATCCATTTATTAAATACTCTCTTTTACTATCCATTTTTGCTATATTAACTACTATCAATTCAAAGCCGTAAGAGTGTAACAACTCTTCAAGTTTTTCATCTCCCCACTCTACGAAGTGAATACCCTCTTTTTCAAATTCTTCCAAAAGCCCGAGTGCAATAAACTCATTTAAGGTCTTATTATAGGTATCATAATGATATATATTCGTGCCGTAACAACTCTGCATGCTAAAAGTAGGAGATGTTACATTTTCATTCAATCCAAGTTTTTTAATATACTCTTTTACCAAAGTTGTTTTACCGCTTGCCAAATCACCTCTTAATAAAACAACTACATTTTTATTATCTATTTTACCGTGTAAATAATCAACTACTTTTGATATCTCTTTTAGTTCTAGGACGAAATTCATTATCACATTAATACTTTTGAGACTTCTATAATTTGGTCAAGTTTTGCTTTTGCTTTACCGCTTAAAATAGCTTGTCTTGCTATTTCAATACCCTCTTTTATATCTTTTGCCATACCGTCAATTTCTAAAGCAGCCCCTGCATTTAAGAGCACGATATCAAGCTTAGCACCTGTTATTTTACCTTCTAATATATCTCTTGTAATCTGTGCATTTAGCCGTGCATCGCCACCTATAATGTCATCTTTTGAATACATTTCAAAACCGTAATCTCTAGGATCTATTATAAAATCTTCTATAATACCGTTTTCAAGTTTTGTAGCATAGGTAATATCACTTATACTTATTTCATCAAGGCCGTCTGCACTACTTACGACCATCGCACGTTCTGCCCCTAAAAGTTTAAGTGCTTCAACCATTTCATGTATATAACTTCTATCAAATACACCGATAAGTTGTTTTACGGCACCTGCAGGATTTGTAAGAGGTCCAAGAATATTGAATATGGTTCTGTGTGGAATTGATTTTCTAATAGGCATAAGATTTTTCATAGCCGGATGATGATTGACGGCAAACATAAAAATAAAACCGGTATCTTCAAGCATAATAGCTTGTTTTTCCAACGTAACACTTAAATTCACACCCAAAGCCTCAAGCATATCAGCACTTCCGCTATTACTAGTAATACTTCTATTACCGTGTTTTGCCACATAACATCCGCAAGCAGCAAGTAAAAGAGATACGGTCGTGGATACGTTGAAACTATTGCTTTTATCTCCGCCGGTACCGCAGTTATCTATGAGTCTAGTTTCTAGGTGATATGGTATAGGAAGAAGTATCGAGTGTTCTCTCATGGCACTTGCAGCCGCTGCTATATCTGCAGCCGTTTCACCCTTTTCGTAAAGCTCTATTAAATAACTTCTAACCTCTTCGTCGGTTAACTTACCTTCAAAAATATCATCAAATTTTAGTTTTGTTTTATTAAACATTATAGCTCCTAATCCAATTTTTTCACATAGTCGGCTTGTTTACTTTTTGGTGTCGATTTAGTCGTTGGTATTGCTAATACTTCGTATTTATCGATATATTCAATATATCTGATTTCAATAATATCACCGACTTTAACCTCTTTGGCTTTTTTTACAGGATTACCGTTTAAAAACACGACATTATGTTCAAGCATATCTTCACTTATTGCTCTTCGCTTAACTAAATTTACAGTACTTAAAAACTTATCGATTCTCACTTCACCCTCTTTTGAATTTGTAACCTAAATTATAGCAATTTTATGATAAAATATCACCATATTTCAACTTAACGGAGTTTTTATGAGTAAAAAAGAAGTAAAAAAAGTAGTTCTTGCTTATAGCGGTGGACTTGATACAAGTATCATATTAAAATGGTTACAAGATGTTTATAATGCTGAAGTTATAACATTTACGGCTGATTTAGGACAAGGTGAAGAAGTGGAACCTGCTCGTGCTAAAGCTTTAGCAATGGGAATTAAACCTGAAAATATTTTTATTGAAGATTTAAGAGAGGAGTTTGTAAGAGATTACGTATTCCCAATGTTTAGAGCAAATACAATATATGAAGGTGAATATTTGCTAGGTACTTCTATAGCAAGACCTCTTATAGCAAAAAAACAAATCGAAATTGCTAAAAAAATGGGTGCTGATGCAGTAAGCCACGGTGCTACAGGAAAAGGGAACGACCAAGTAAGATTTGAGCTTGGATACCTTTCACTTATGCCTGGTGTTACGGTAATTGCGCCTTGGAGAGAGTGGGACTTAAATAGTAGAGAAAGTCTACTTAACTATGCAAAAGAACACGGTATAGAAATATCTCAAAAACACATAGATGAGAACGGGAATCCAAAAATAAGCCCATATTCTATGGATGCTAACTTGCTTCATATATCTTATGAAGGACTTCACCTAGAAAATCCAAATGCAGAGCCTGAAGAGTCTATGTGGTTGTGGACAAATTCACCTGAAAATGCTCCTAATGAAGCTGAATATATAACAATAGAGTACAAAAACGGTGACCCGATAGCAATAAATGGCACACCTATGAGTCCTGCAACTTTACTAAAAACTCTGAACGACTATGGCAACAAACACGGTATCGGAAGAATAGATATAGTAGAAAACAGATATGTAGGGATGAAATCTCGTGGATGTTATGAAACGCCTGGTGGAACAATAATGCTAAAAGCTCATAGAGCAATAGAATCAATCTGTTTAGATAGAGAAGAAGCTCACCTAAAAGATGAGATTATGCCAAAATATGCAAAACTAATCTACAACGGTTACTGGTTTGCACCTGAGAGAAAAATGCTACAAGCTGCGATAGATGAAACTCAAAAAAACGTAGAAGGTACAGTAAGACTAAAACTATACAAAGGTAACGTAATAGTTGTAGGAAGAACTTCTCCAAAAACTCTGTTTAGTGAAGCACATTGTACATTTGAAGCTGATAATGTTTATGATCAAAAAGATGCAGGTGGATTTATAAGACTAAATGCTCTAAGATTTGTTATTGCTGGACAAGTTAGAAAATAGTTGTTAGTATATTGGTGTATTAGTATATTGGTGTATTGGTTTTTCTTACTAATTACCAATAACTAATATACCAATTACCAATATATTTAAATGGCGAACTAAGGGATATGAACTACCTTAATTATAGTAGTTCATCTTCCCCTACTACAAGATTTCTTCCACTATTCTTAGCTTTATAAAGTGCTTTATCAACTCTTTTAAATAGCTTTTCTTGATTATCTTCATCGTTACAAACAGCAACTCCGAAACTAGCCGTAATAGTTCCATCAATAGATTTAAACTTATGATCTGCTATAGTATTTTTTAGATTATTAGCTACTATTTTTGCACTATCAAACGTCGTACCAGGAAGTAATATAGCAAACTCTTCACCGCCCCAGCGAGATAAGGTATCAGTACTTCTAACATTTTTAGATATGATTTTTGCTATATCTTTTAATATCTCATCACCAACGTCATGACCGTAAGTATCGTTTATAGACTTAAATTTATCGATATCAAATAAAATAATACTAAGTTTGTTTCTTTGCATTTTTGCTTTTTGGAACTCTAAATTAAAAAACTCTTCAAATTTCATACGATTAAACGTACCTGTTAAAACATCTATAGAGGCTTGTTCTTCCAATGTTTGCGTCATACTATAAAGTTCATCCACTTTATGTTTCATAGCTTTATTTAAAATGCTCAACTGCTCTTTAGTTTGTTCAAACTCAGTAACGTCATGTCTTATAGCTATATACTCTACTATATCACCGTCAATATCCAAAATAGGAACTACGGTAGAATCAACCACATATTTTCTACCGTCTTTTTTCATATTGGTTATGAGTCCACTCCATGCTTTTTTCTCTTTTATAGTATCCCACAACTCCTTAAATGCAGAGCTTGGCATAGTAGGATGTCTTACTATACTATGAGGCTTACCTATAAGCTCAGCTCTACTATATCCGGACACTTCACAAAATTTATCGTTAACGTAAGTAATAATACCTTTAGGATTTGTTTTTGAAACGATATTACTTAAATCAACTGCTTTTTATACTCATTGAGAAGATTTGCATGTTCATCTTTGAAATTTATTTTGTTATCGTTAATTTGTTCATATGCTAAATATAATTCATTCGTAAGTTTTAAAAACGTTTTTTCTATATCATTGGATAAACCGAAAGAAAGCATACCTTCCTTATAGAAATAGTAACTTACGCTATTTTTTAGAGATATAAATAATGTGAAGAACTCCGCAGTTGTAACTGATACCTGACTAAGCATCTGCAAGAACTTAACTCTCACAGGGCAGTCCGAGATGGTTAGTTCCCACTGCATAATACCTATAATACATTCGAAGAGTTCATAAAATACTTTCTTTTGTACCTCCGTAAGATTCATTTGATGAGTACCTAATATATTCTTAACTTCCTCATCGTCCAACCAATGATCAACAATCTTACTTTTATTGATACGTAAGATATAACTGAACTCTTTAAGTTGTATTACTCTCTTCATTACTTTAACTTCCTATTGATTATTTTCATATAAAAATCATTTTCATTCACTAATTGTATCTAAATTGAATTAATTCTTTACTTAGAGAAAAAATTTATTACTAAAATGAAACTAATTTTGTAATAATACGATATCACCTACATTTTTTTTAATACTTGATGCTACAACATTGCATTTTACTTTGAAAAGGAAAAATATTCTATTATCTTTTAATTGCTCTAAACACTCATAATTTCCCATACCTTTTGCTACAATCAAAGGAACTGTTTCAAAAAAAGCTTTAAAGTCACTACTTGCTCTACTTAAATCTAACCCTGGAGTATCTACACCGCTATCTACTATAGTTGCAACCTCATCTATGCCTATTTGATATGCCTCTTTTACGGTAATATCATTTATAATGGGCTTTCCTCTGGTAGCATAAAAAAGCTCTTTTGTAGGATATAGCTCTTTTATAGTTTTTAATAAAACCTTATCAAAAACATTTTCACCGCTATTATCCGCAAGTACAAGTATTTTATCGGCAGTTTTTATTTGTATTTTGAGTTTTTCATAGTCATTTAGAGCAAAATCGGTATCAAAGATATTTTGTACTTCATTAGTCACACAAAACTGCTCTTTTGCACCGAAATCTATAACATTTCCTGCTACACTTGCTTTGATAGCGGTAAAAAGCTTATCATCAGAGATTTGTAGTTTTTTATAAATAAAAGGCAAAAGCTCGCATGCTTTTTGAATACTTTGTTGTTTGATAGTTTCCAAAGGGTCATCAAGCCCTAGCCTATCACCCAAATAAGCATAAACATCTTTTGCTATAAAAGGTGGCGTATGAAAATAGCTAAAACTTAATGAACGCTTTTTTACCTCGGCTTTTACCTCATCGGATACACTCTTTTCTACATCCAACAAAGCCAGAGCCTTGTCAATCTGCCCCACTATACACCCTACACAGTCACTTTGGATATTCATGATTCAAAAGCTGTTTTTACTTTTTGTATTTCATTTATAGAACCGAAATACAAAGGTGATTTATGATGTACATTTAAAGACTCAATATCAAGTATTCTGTATTTACCGTCTATTGATGCACCACCTGCTAGTTCTACTATGAAACTAATAGGATAACACTCAAATACCAGTTCCATAGTACCGTTTGGCTCGTTTTTGGTTGCAGGGTTTGAATATATACCACCTCTTTTAAAAAGTATTTGATGGGTATCTAGTACCAAAGAATCACTATATCTTAGTCTATATCCGCTATCAAAAAAACTTTGCATCAAAGCTTTGTGTTCCGGCGTCCACGCTGCTATATCACCGCCTGTAGAGTTTATTTTACCGCTTGTACTTAATCTAAACGACTCTTTTTGTACGAACTTATCACCCTCATACGAGAAAAATTTAATACCCTCGTTTTGAGTAGCAAAAACCATTTGAAAAGTAGGTCCATAGGTAATATATGCACTTGCTTTGATATGTTTCGGTGATATTTCATTCTCATATACGCACAAAATAGTACCCAAAGAGTAATCAACATCCAAAAGCTCTACATTATCAATACTTACGTAAGCAACTATATACTTACCGTTTGGATTAATAGTACACATTTGTTTTTTGTCTTTGCTTAATGCACCTTTTACGCTTTTAACTTTCTCAAATTCACTCTCTATGATTTGTGTACATCTTGCATATATTTTGCCGTGAAGTTTATTTTCAGTCATATTCACGTCAAAAAACTCGTCACTCATACCTTTGAAAATATCTTTTTCTATATGTACCGCTATATTTGATACCGCATTAAAAATTTCTATCATACCCTACTCCACTAAATCTAATAAATCTTGTTTTATTTTATATTTTTGAGAATTTACATACTCTACACTTACAAAGTCGAATTTTGACTCTTTATAAACCACCACACTTGCTTGTTCTTGTACGTTTAATAAATGGTTAATAGCATACTTTGTAAATTCAAATGCCATCAATCTATCAAATACGCTAGGTGTTCCACCCCTTTGTATATGCCCAAGTATTGTTACTCTTGTCTCTATCCCTATATCGTTTTTTAGCCAGTTAACTATTTGCGTAGTTTGTTTTGCACCTTCGCTCACTATTGCTATGATATACTTTCTACCGTTTTGCATCTCTGAGAGAAGCTTTTGTTTTTTTGCTTCCAAATCAATAGGCTTTTCAGGTATTATGCACACCTCTGCACCGCTTATCAAAGATGTAATCAAAGCCAAATAGCCACAATCCCTACCCATAATTTCTACAACAAAAGCTCTTTTTGATGAACTTGCCGTATCTCTTAGGCTATCTGTAGCATTTGATATGATATTCAAAGCCGTATCAACCCCCAAACAATAATCCGTCCCAAATATATCATTATCTATCGTCGATGGAACACCGCAAAATTTAATATCTCCAAACTCTGCACAAAAAACATTAAATGCCCTAAAACTTCCGTCACCGCCAAGAACTACTATCTTGTCTATCCCTTTTTGCTTTAGGTTGTTATATGCTATTTGCCTATACTCTTTTTCAAAAAACCTTTTTGACCTTGAGGTTTGGATAATAGTCCCGCCACGATGTACTATACCTGATACATCAGAATATGTGGCTTTTTGGATTTTGTCATCTATTAAACCCTCTAAGCCCTCATATATCAAATACGGCTCAAGATTTAACGATATGGAATAATCCACAAACTTCTTTATAGCAGGATTCATACCTGCACAATCACCGCCTGAAGACATAATGGCTATTTTTGACATCTTTGCCCTTTAAACTTCTGTTATCTTATAATTATATCTTAATTTTGCTTTTGGGATTATTCTAGCCTTTGTAAAATCTCCAAACTCCCAATCTCAAACTTGGAAAATGCGAACCATTTTTTACCTAAATCTTTAAGACTAGCACCGATGTGATAAATCTCTTTATTGCCAAGTATCAAAAACCTATCATGGGATTTTTTTGAACTCTACAAGCTCTATATTTTAGTATTGGGATTTATATTTTTGATAATCAAGATTTAATTGTTTGGTTATAGTTTGGGTATATATTTTTATATTTAGATTTTGATATTTACTTAGAAGAGTAAATACGGTATCATATATATAGTTATCTATAAGTACTATATCACTTTTTGTATTTTTAAGTAAGTCATTTACAAAAGCATAGGCATCGTATATTTGTCCATCATAAAAGATTCCTTGTTTTGATTTGATGGTTTTATCTTCAAGGGCGTTTAGTATTTGTTCTATTTTGGTGTCTGTTTGAAATTGCTTTTGTTCAAGCAAATCTAGTCTTTGGAATACAAGGGCGTTATTGGATATAAACTTTCGCATATTTACGAAAGCCCTCATTATATTGACATGTATATCAACTGCTATTTTGCTTGTAAGTACAGATGATAGTGTGGCTACGCCTTGTTCTGTAAATACAAATGGTAAGCTCCTTCCTAAATGTTGCTTTGAAGGTATCGCATTTTGTGATACCACTAGATTTACTTCATTTTCAGAAAGTTGAAACATAAAATCAATAGGAAAGCGTTCTATATTTCTTTTAACTTGTTCTCTAAGTCGTATTGGTTTAACACCATACAGCTCAGCTAAATCCCTATCAAGCATAACTTGAAGACCTCTTATGGTGTATATTTTATTTGAGATAGTGTCATTTATCCCAGATTATGCAATAGCCAAACCTTAACCTAAACCAAACTCCCATAAAA
>DYJR01000063.1 GCA_020723015.1 Arcobacter nitrofigilis | reverse complement strand
TTGTAACAGATTGTGGCTTAATTATATTATGTTTATTATTTTAAATGGTATTAAACGTTTCCCGATAGATTATCTAAAAATAGACGGTGATTTCATTGTAAATATCAATAAAGACCATAAAGACAAAGCTTTTGTACAAAGTATATTAACGCTTGCCAAACAACTCGATATAAAAACAATAGCAGAATTTGTCGAAGATGAGGATATAGTAATAACTCTTAAGGAAATGGGTGTTGATTATTTACAAGGTTACCATATAGGCAGACCTTCTAAATACTTTTTATAAGATATTTATAGATAACTCCGTCTATCTCTTTTAGTGCAACCTGTTCTATTTGTGCATCTTGTTCTATGATAGCTAAGATTCTACTATCAAACATATAGTTTTGTGCGACTTTCTGAATCTTTTCGGCTGTATATATGTCGGATATTATATATTTTGTCCCCAAAGCATTTGCATAAATAGCTTCTTTTACTGATGATACCATAACTCCGTATTTAACTTTGTTATCCTTACAATATGTCATAATATCTACATTGAATTCAAATATAATCGTACTATTTGATTTTGTATTTTTTATATCTTCAACCGTAGAGATTTTAAATACATCTTCACAAGGAATTATTGGATCGCCGATTAATATCATCTTTTTTTCCTTTTTAGATATTAGATTTACTTATTTATTTAAGCATTCTTGTGAACAAAAATGTTTGCCGTTGCTTAATATTGACTCATCTTTTGTTATATAAGTACCACATTTACTACACTCTATCAAAGTGTCTGCTATTTCATTGTTTTTTTTATTTTTATCTTCTATCGCTTTTGGTTTTTTAAAAAATATAAAATACACCAAAGCCAAAATAATAACAAAAATTAGTATTTTAAAAACCACTTATAATCCTTTTAAAAATAGAGATAGTTTCTATCTCCCCTTTGTACTATTTCTTTATTTGCCAAATCAAGCCCGTCAACTTCATCATTTACCAAAGTTCCCTTATAAAAGAGATACTTTGTATTTACTCCACTTAAATGTTTCGTCAAATCAAGCAAAAGCTTGGTATTAGTAACCGCTCTTGATGTTATTAAATCTATTTTTTCATCAAGTTTGACATCCTCTACCCTACTTTGCAAAATATGTAGATTGGATAGCCCTAAGGTAGAATTAACAAAATGCAAAAACGCAACTCTCTTTGCTCTAGGCTCTACTAAATATCCCTTTGCATTGGGTCTTGCCATAGCTAAAATCATCCCGGGATATCCTGCCCCCGTACCTACATCCAAAAAACTATCAAAATCATCAATAAACTCCAATGGATAAATAGAATCTTCTATATTTACCATTATCGAATCTCTATCTAAAGAGCCACTAAGGTTATGTACCTTGCCCCATTGCTGAAGAAGCTTGATAAATGTTTCACATTTATCAGTAAATTGTGAATCGCCCATTTGTACCTTTTACCTTTTTTTATAAGAGGTGTCCCATGCAACACTTTTTGGTATCGAGATAATCTTTATTAAACTCATTGACTTTTGTTATTGCAGGTATTCTTTGTGTTACTTCTACGCCTATGCTATTGATATATTCTATTTTCTTAGGATTATTTGTAATAAGTCTCATTTTTTTTACACCCAAATCATCAAGGATAAATTTAACTATACTATAATCTCTCTCATCTTCATTAAATCCGAGTTCAAGGTTTGCCTCAATCGTATTTCTTCCCTTATCTTGCAGGGCATAGGCATTTACTTTATTAACAAGCCCTATATTTCTACCCTCTTGTCTATGATATATTATAAGTCCACCCTCTTTTGAGATAAAATCCAAAGCCAAATCAAGCTGATTTTGACAATCACATTTCAAGCTACCTAGCGTATCTCCGGTCAAACACTCTGAATGAACTCTTACATAAGGATTGTCAAGTTCGCTAAAATTAGTACTCATAATCGCTAAATGTTCTTGGCAACCGTCTTTGTATGCTTTTATTAAAAATTTTCCATGTTTTGTAGGTAGGTTTGCTATATTTGATACTTCAATACTCATCTATTTTTTAACCTTTAAATAAATATAAGGTATAATGATACCAAAAAAAGGTAAATAATATGTTTAAAAGATTTAGAAGACTAAGAATTAACCAAACATTAAGAAAACTAGTAGAAGAGACTACATTATCGACCAATGATTTTATATACCCGTTATTTGTTAGAGAAGGTCAAGGGATAAAAAAGGAAGTTTCTTCTATGCCAGGTGTGTTTCAAATGAGTATAGACGAAATCGTAAAAGAGTGTAAAGAACTTGATTCTTTGGGGATTCACTCCGTTATACTTTTTGGTATTCCAGACATCAAAGACTCCGTAGGGAGTGAGTGTTTATGCGACCATAGTATAATAAGTAGAACAATCAAGGCTATCAAGAAAGATTATCCGTATTTTATGGTAGCAACAGACCTTTGTTTTTGTGAATATACAGACCATGGTCATTGCGGAATACTTGACCCTAAAACAGGAACGGTAAACAACGACGCAACCCTAGAAATATCTGCAAAACAAGCTTTAGTTCATGCTCGTGCCGGAGCTGATATGATAGCACCTAGCGGTATGATGGACGGCATTATAGAGGTTTTAAGAACTGCACTAGATGAAAACGGTTTTGAAAATCTACCTATTATGAGTTATAGTACAAAATTCGCAAGTAGCTATTACGGTCCATTTAGAGATGTAGCAGAAAGCACACCAAGCTTTGGAGATAGAAAAACATATCAAATGAATCCTGCAAATCGTCTTGAGGCACTGCAAGAATCACTTGAAGATGAAGCTCAAGGAGCCGATATTCTTATGGTTAAACCTGCATTAGCATACCTAGACATCATAAGAGATATAAGAAACAACACAACCCTTCCACTTGCAGTGTATAACGTAAGCGGTGAATATGCTATGCTAAAACATGCAGGAAACGCAGGGCTTATAGACTATGATAAGGTTATGATGGAAACATTAACGGCATTTAAAAGAGCCGGAGCAAATATTATCATCACATACCATGCAAAAGATGCAGCGAAACTTTTGAAAAAGGGTTAAAGACAAATGGTTAAGATGAATAAAATCTTAACCACCCTTCAACATTTTCTCACAGAAAATAAAAGGAGTTAATTGCTAGATTCACAATCTTTGTTAAACACTAGACTTCAACGGTTTTGTCTAATAATTATATTCGGTATAATATTCTCTTTTAATATGTTTATGAGTTATCAGAGCTATTTAGAATTCAAAAAAGAGGTATTTTACGAAACAAAAGCCCATGTAATCAATATATATAAAAAAGAAAACAATTGTCTCCTAAGACTAAAAACAAAAGACTTTACCGTATTTACTTCCACAAACAATACTACAATTAAACAAAATGATATTATACAAATATCACTAATAACTTCTAATATAAGCTTTTTTGATTATTTAAAAGGATTTTTAACCAAAAACTTCCGTATTGAAAAACTCAATAATCAGAAATCAACTATACAAGTAGTCTTAAGTGAATACATTGTTTCCCAACATCAAAACACAACCATGTCAATGTTGTATAATGCACTTTTTCTTGCTATTCCACCGTCAAAAGAGCTGATTAATTTTTTTAATGATTATGGAATGTCCCATTTGATAGCTATTAGCGGATACCATCTTGGGGTTTTAAGTGCTATATTTTACTTTATTTTAAACATAACTTACTCAAAAATACATCAAACCTATTTCCCGTATAGAAATAAAAAAGTCGATATAGCCATAGTGGTCATAGCTATCCTTTTTTTATATTTAATTTTAATAGACTTGGTGGCTTCTTTTCTTCGCTCGTTTATAATGTTTGTATTCGGTTTTTTACTCCTTAGAAGCAATATAAAGATTCTTTCTTTCGAAAATCTAGTTATTACCGTTTTATTTATATTAGCTTTTTTTCAAGAATATCTTTTTTCGGTTTCGTTGTGGTTTTCTGTCGCAGGTGTATTTTATATTTTTCTTTTCATACAATACTACAAAGATATGAACAAATATCTACTGTTTTTCTTTTTCAACTTTTGGATTTTTATGGCAGTAAACCCGATAACTCAATATTTCTTCGGTGCCGTCTCTTTGTATCAGTTGGCATCACCATTTTTAGGTCTTATTTTCACTATTTTTTATCCGTTATCTCTATTGTTACATCTGATAGGTTACGGCTGTGTTTTTGATGAATATATACTAATGTGGTTTAATATAGATGTCTATTCTATAGAGTTATTTGCTTCCGTTTATTTCGTCATCCCTTATATCTTGTTATCCGTATATGCCATATGGTCATCTGTTGCTTTCAGGATAGTTGAAATCTCTTTCGTTATCTTTAATCTTTGGCTTTTTGTAACATTGTTAAACTGATATTAACCAATTTTTTAGTATATTATCAGACTTTTTAGATTTATTATAAGGTTTTTTAGTGAACGAAAAAATTTTTGATTTTACTGCAATAAGCGATGATTGCGTCAAATGCGGTAAGTGTAAACCGGTATGTACGATTTTTAATATCAACCAAGATGAAACCACAAGCCCAAGGGGATTTATTGATTTATTGGGTGCATATAAAAGAGGTGAGCTGGAGTTAGACAAAAATGCAAAAGATATTTTTGAGAGCTGTTTTTTATGTACCAACTGTGTAGAAGCATGTCCAAACGACCTACCTACGGATATGATAATAGAGCAAGTAAGAAGCGATATAGCAAAAAAATACGGTATAGCTTGGTATAAAAGAGCATTTTTTTGGCTTCTTAGAAATAGAAAAATTATGGATATTGCAGCAAAATTAGGCTTTGTATTTCAAACATGCGGCATCAAGATAAACGAAGCAAAGCAAAGTGCAGTAGCAAGATTTGATTTGGGATTACCTCTTATCAAAAACCGTGCCTTACCTTTTGCAAAAAGAATCTCTTTTTTAAATAAATATGCCGAAAACATCGATAATCACGGTGACAAAAAAGTAGCTATATTTATAGGGTGTATGGCAAACTATAGCTATACAAATATAGGTGATAGCTTGGTAGAAATTCTAAAAAAGCTAAAAATCAACGCATTTATCCCTAAAAAACAGCTTTGTTGCGGAGCACCTGCATATTTTACAGGTGATTTTGATACGGTTGATTATCTAGTCAAAAAAAATATAGAATATTTTGAAAAATGGATAGATGAAGTCGAGGCTATAGTGATACCTGAAGCAACATGTAGTGCTATGATAAAAATAGACTGGGAACACTATCTTTACGACCAACCGGATTGGTTAACTAGAGCAAAAAAGATAGCACCGAAAATCTATATGGCTACGGAGTACTTAGCTAAAAAAACAAATTTAAAAGAGGTCTTGGAGAAAAAAGGTAAAAAGTTTGATGAACTTGTAACCTACCATGACCCGTGTCATGCAAAAAAAATGCAAGGGATACATAAAGAACCACGAGAGCTAATCTCAAAAAACTATCTCCTAAAAGAGATGAGCGACCCAAATAGATGTTGCGGTTTTGGAGGGGTTACTATGCAAAGCGAAAAATACCATTTTGCAGTTGCAGCGGGTAAGCCAAAAGCAGCTATGATAAAAGAGACGAAAGCAAAAATAGTAAGTGCGGAATGTAGTGCTTGTAGAATGCAAATAACCAACTCACTACATCAAGCAGATGTCGATGTGGTATTTAAAAATCCGATAGAGTTGATAGCGGAAGCGTTGAAAAAAGGAACTCATTGAACAACTGGCAAAATATTTATAATTTATTTGACCCTGTAGCTTTTCATATAGGCTCTATACCTATTTTTTGGTATGGAATAATGTACGCTACAGCTTTAATAGTAGCCATACTTGCAGCAAAATATATAATAAAAAAAGACAAAATAGATATAAAAGAAGATATTTTTGACGGGTATATCTGGTGGGCGGAAATAGGTGTAATTCTTGGTGCAAGGCTTGGATATGTCCTTATATACGATAAAAATACCATGTACTACCTTGCAAATCCTTGGCAGATATTCAACCCTTTTATAAACGGAAATTACGCCGGAATAAGCGGTATGAGTTATCACGGTGCTATTGTAGGATTTGTAATAGCAAGTTATTTATATTGTAAAAAACATAAAATATCTTTTTGGAAAATAACCGATATTGCCGTTATAGCTGTTCCTTTAGGATATATATTCGGGCGTATCGGAAACTTTTTAAATCAAGAGCTTGTAGGTCGTGCTACAGATGTTCCGTGGGGTATATACGTAGGAAGTATATTAAGACACCCATCGCAACTTTATGAAGCAATTTTGGAAGGTTTATTTGTATTTTTGATACTTTATTGGTATAGAAACAAAAAGAAATTTGACGGTGAACTTGCACTTTTATACGCAATTCTTTACTCATTTGCTAGAATCACTGCTGAATTTTTCAGAGAACCGGACTTTCAGATAGGATTTATGTGGGGTACGGATTGGCTAACTATGGGTATGGTTACGTCATTTGTAGTACTATTCACGACAAGTATATTATACATATTAATACAAAAAAATCGATAGGTCTTAATCATACATCATTTATTAATTAAGTATTGGAGAAACTCATGTCAATAACCAATCTCACATTTGGACCGGTACCGTCAAGAAGATTTGGAGTAAGTCTTGGCATAGATTTATCACCTGATTTTAAACAATGTAATTATGATTGTCTGTATTGTGAACTAAAAGCCGCAAAAACAGTCTCAAAAATGACAAAGTACCCTAGTGTCAAAGATCTAGTAAACGCTGTAAAAGATAAACTTTCATCAACCCATACAAAAATAGATGTTTTGACCATAACGGCAAACGGTGAGCCTACACTCTATCCCGTTTTAAGACAACTTGTAACGGAATTAAATAAAATCAAAGGGGATTCAAAACTTCTTATTTTATCAAATGGAAGCACTATTTACAAGCAAGAAATTCAAGATGCCCTTCTTAATATAGATATAGTAAAACTATCATTAGACTGTGTATCTAAAGAGTGTTTTACTAAACTAGACCGTGCAGACAAAAGTATAGAAACCGATAAAATAGTGCAAGGCATGATAGAATTCAGAGAAAAATTCACCAAAGACTTAATACTTGAAATTTTGTTTGTTGATACGTTAAACAATAAAGAAAAAGAGATATTACTACTAAAAGATGCTATAGCAAAAATCAAACCAAACAGGGTCGATATAGGGACCATCGACAGACCGCCTGCATATAAAGTAAACCCTATCAGTTTTGATGAATTAGAACAAATTTCACATAGTTTGGAATATCCATACATTAATATAGCACATAAAAATCGCCCACAATTCCAAGAATATTACTCCAAAGAGGCTATTATTGTACTTTTGAATAGACGGGCGTTAAGTGAATATGATATCAAACATACTTTTGACAAGGAGAGTCAAAACAATTTAGAGGAATTGATTTTTGACAAAAAAGTAGAAATTATCAATAATAGCGGTGTTAAATTTTACAAAATTTGTTAGATATCACTAAAAAACCTTGACAAAAAAGGTTTTTTTTACTATAATTCCACCCTCTTTATAGTACATGTTCCGAATTAGCTCAGCGGTAGAGTAGGTGACTGTTAATCACTTGGTCGCTGGTTCGAATCCAGCATTCGGAGCCACAATCTCATTTCCAAAACATCCCTTTTAAATTTTATTAATATTTTACTTACTTTATTGTATAATTAAAAATATTACTTAGTCAGGTGTGTACTTTGAAAATAAGTATCTATTTTGTATTACCAATATCTTATATATTCGCCTCTGAACCAATCTCACCGATACCTTTAAACATTACTTACGATAAACAGAAAGCTAATCTAGGTAAAGAACTATTTTTTGATACAATTTTATCCCAAAATGACTCTATATCATGCCACAGTTGTCACTTAATAGACCAAGGCGGTAATGATAATCTGCAATTTTCAATAGGTATAGAAGGTAAAGTAGGCAATATAAATGCCCCCTACCGTACTGAACTCCGTATTCAATTTTGTACAATTCTGGGACGGTAGAGCAAAAAATCTTCAAGAACAAGCACTAGGTCCAATCACAAATCATGTTGAAATGGGACATGATTTCAATAATCTTATACCGAAAATGGAAAAGACACATTATAACGATAAGTTTAAAGCTATCTATAAGGACGGGATAACACCGTACAATATCACTAATGCTATTGCAGAATTTGAAAAAACGCTTATTACTCCTAATACACCGTTTGATAAATATCTTATGGGAGATAATAAAGCCATTACAAAAGATCAAAAAGAAGGTTATGAGATATTTAAAAATCAAGGATGTATTGCATGTCACCACGGCATAAATATAGGTGGTAACTTATATGCAAAATTCGGTGTTATATCTCAACTAAAGAGTGATTCAAAAGGTAGGCTTGAGGTAACGCAAAATGAGCTTGACAAATATTATTTCAAAGTTCCTACACTTAGAAATATCGAGTTAACTGCACCTTATTTACATGACGGTAGGATAGATGAACTAGAAGGAGTCGTTAAATTTATGGCTCATTATCAACTTGGTAAATCACTTGATGAAAATGAAGTCAAAAAAATAGTATCTTTCTTAAAATCCCTAACAGGGAAAATAAATAGCTATTAATAATATACATTATACAAAAAACTTATCAAATACCTTGATCCGGTATTAATTTTTTTATTCTTATTTATAATATTTTTAACGCTACTTGTTTACAATCTAGAACAAATAAATAAAAAGATAAAAAGTTACAATCATTACCAATCTACTATCAATAATATTAGAATATTAAACGGTGAATTTGAAGCTTTAATACAAAATAAAGCAACCTTTATAAACTATGATGATATTGTAAAAAAGTTGATAAAACATATGAATTATTAAATATGTTGGATACTGAAAACTTTTACAATGAATTCGGGGAAAATTTAAAGTCCACCATTAAACTTTTAAATAACAAGTGGTCTCAGAAGCATGAGCATATAGAACGTTTTAAATCAAATAACTCTGCCATCATAGGGTCATTAAATTATATTATAACGGACATTCCCGATAAAAAACCTCTCTAATCCCCATTGTTTAGGGATTT
>DYJR01000062.1 GCA_020723015.1 Arcobacter nitrofigilis | reverse complement strand
ATATGCAGTGAGTAGGATACAAGGTACGGTATCATTGAGTTTTCTGATGTCAGACACCATGTCTAGACTGTTTTTGACGGGCATATTAATATCAGATATAACTATGTGTATTTCATCGCCGTTTTTGATAGATTCGTTATACTTTTCATAGCCGTCTTGGCCGTCTACGCTAACGATTAATTTATTGAAGAATTTCTCTAATATTGAAATCAATGACTTTCGTGTAGATTTATCATCTTCCACATATAAAGCATTGTAGTTCTTTATAAAATCGAGGGAATTCTCCATGTTTTACCAACTATTAAAGCAAAATTTAAGATTACTGAATTAATGTTAACACATATAAGCTTTAATAAAAATAAAATTAATATATTTATAAGGTTATGTTCCGGTCATATTTAGCGTTATAAAATTTATAATATATTTATTATATTATTTATACAAATATAGAAAGTTGTATATATAAGGAAGTTAAGATTGTTTGTTTGATGATATTGCGGTGTATAAATTCAGTATATTTTGATATGTCGTATCCAATGAAATATCAATGAGATATTCTTCTCCCTGTATTATATTATGTGCTTTTGTTACATTTTCTTTACCGAATATTTTGTATAAGCCGTCTGCATACTCTTCAAATTTCTTTTTTTGTTCTTTCATAATAAGTAGTTCATATACAATCTTTGCGATTTTGTTTGAGCTAAATTGCAATATCTCTTTAGCTTCCGTAAAATCTTTCATACTTAAATATAATTGGGCTTTGAATTCAAGTAGAGTAAAAGGGTGTTCAAATATTACCCCTATGTAGGCACCGACATCTATGGTATCTTCCAAAGCACTTATTGAGTCCAAAATCTCATCTGAATCAAAATCGTTATAGTTGAGTATCATCCGTCTTATTTGTTTGGCTCTGTTTTTGTTATTGTAAATCAAATCATCTATGGGGTATACTTCACTAAAACTAGGAACAACAATTTGGCAAGAATAAAAACCGAGATAGTTGTATTCTCTTAAATAAATTTTTTTGTCTAAAGAGTATAAAAGGTTTGTTAGATATACGTGTTCATCATCGCAATTTGAGCCGTTGTATTCCCATGCCGTGAATTTAAAAGTTTTCTTAGACGATAAAAATTCAAAACTTAGTTTACCATTTGAATCAATATAGTGGGATTCTATATTTGATGAGTCATTAACCAAGGAACTATCAAAAGTCGGTATTTCAAAGTCATCCAGACTATCTAAATCACGCCCTTGCATAATCTCAGTCATGGTTCTTTCCAGTGCTACTTCTAAAATAGGATGAGCACCGAATGATACAAATAATGTGGAAGTATTAGGATTTATAAGTGATATTGCGGTAACCGGAAATTTACCCTCAAATGAAGCGTCAAATACATCTATGATATAACCTGCATTTTCTAAAGTTTTTATACTAGAAACTAACTTACTATATTTGCTGATAATTTCTTTAGGATATGAAGGTAGTGAGTAACCGTTTTTGATAATTTCTATTTTTACATATCTCTCACATATTTCACTTAAGGCTTGAACTTGAGCCTCTTTTGGGCTATTACCGCTTGCTAAACCGTTACTTACATATAAAGTATTTAATAAATTAATGGGAAAATAAGTAGTGTTTTCAGTTGCAATTTCAATAAAAGGTAGAGCAACTATTTTGTCTTCAAAATCACTATTAAAGTCAACCATATCGTCATCATACAGCTCATCATTGGGGTCATATAATGTTTTAAGGTACTCATCTAAATACTTATCACCGAAATTTATCTCTTTTTGATCGGGAAAATATTTCATATTAGGTAAATAAAAATTGGAAAAAACATATTGGTTTGTAAACGTTCTATATATTCACCTAATGCACTTGCAAGTGAAGCTTTTTCGCAAGAGCCTTTGCCGTTTGCATAGATATGTTTTGGTGCTTCTTTTGACACTATATTGACCGAATAACAATATTCCATAGGGTGTTTTTAATGTGATAACGTGTATGTTGCATCTATATTTTTTAGGGCATTTTGCATTGAAGATATAGAATCTTCTAATGATGCGGTTTTTGATAATAAATTCATATTGATTATGGGTTATTTAAGAAGTAGGAGTCTATACCATTTGCTATACCTAAAGCGAGATTTTTTTGGTAGCTACGTTCAAAAACTCTTTTCCCTTCCTCTCCATGTGTAATATAACCTATTTCTATAAGTACGGAAGGCATTTGTGCCCCAAGAAGTACATAAAAAGGTCCTTCTCTCACGCCGTTATCGGTAGTGTCTTTGTATGTTTTTCGTGCTTCGTGAAGCATATATTTTTGGATATCTATAGCAAGCTTATTGGAAGCGGTTATTTTACTCCTATTCATAATAGTTAAGAGTGCATTTTGGCTACTATCATCTAAATCTTGCATCTCTTGTTTATTTTCTAAAGCGGCAAGTTTTTTTGCTCGGTCACTTCTAGCAGGGGATAAGAAATAGGTTTCCATCCCTTTTGCGTAAGATGTGTTCTTAGCTTCAACCGCATTAGCATGTATTGATATAAACAGGTCTGCATTTTTATCGTTTGCAAATGAAGTTCTCTCTTTTAGTTCTAAAAATTTATCCGAATTTCTAGTCATATATACCGTGTAGCCACGACTGATTAGAAAGTCTTTTAGGTATAAACCTACTGCTAAAACGGCTGTTTTTTCTTGATTGTTACCAAGTACTGCTCCAGGGTCTTTCCCTCCGTGACCCGGGTCTATAACTATAGTTCTTGATCTTAAAAAAGTTGTTTTTGCTATTTGGCTCTCTTGTTGTTTTTGTTCTGTGGCTTTTTGTTGAACTATAGATGTTTTGCTAGGGGTCATCCTAATAATTATATTATTACCGTTCACCATATATACTGATTTTGGATTGTTTTTATTGATGATTGAAATTCTGAGTTTATTAGGAGTTTGTTGATTCACTATAATTCTATCAATCCCTTCTATCTGAAGTACTGTAGATACTGCATCTTTGAAACTACCGTTTATCTCAAAAACATCTTTATTCGGTTTTCCTTTTTCTTGAATAAACCTGATATCTTTAGCCGATACATTTTTATTAAATCTTATTATAATATCGTTTTCTTTTGTTTCTACCGTACTAATAGAATATTTTGAATCAAATATGGACTCTTTAGCCGTTGTTTGGTTTGTGATAATAGTATCTGAATTATTACTCACTTTAAGCTCTTCAGTCTTTGGAGTAGGCTGTTGCGGTTGTTTTACTTGAGTTTGTTTTGATTGTTTTGAATATATTGAGCTTAGAGCAGATTCATATTTTTTTATATCTACTTTAAGTTGCTTTCCTACATGGATAATAGTATTTAAATTCTTTATTTCATCATCCGTATTCCCGTTGACTACGGCTTTTAGATAATTTATTTTTGCCTGATTAAACTCATCCGTTAACCTATCATAATTACCGTAAGCGATAGAACAAGAGAGTATAAACAGTAATAAAAACTTAAATACCCTCAAAAACTATTCTCCGTGAACTAGTTTATGCATGAGTTCTTTTACCGTGATAATTTTGTCCAGCCTATATCCGTTTGAACCTGTAAAAAATAGACCGCTTTGAAGATTTCCAAGGTAAGCATCGCTTAGTCTATCGGCAATACAAAATCCTACCGCCTTTGCCTCTTCACCTTGCTTGCAAGGAAATACACAGTTACTGATGCAAGCAACTTTTGGAGCAGTACCGTTTTCAATAGCATTTTGAAGATTTGTTCTAACTCCGCGCGCCGGATAACCTACAGGGGATTTCATAAGCTCTATATCTTCTTTTTTTGCATTAAGTAAAACTTGTTTAAGATTATCGTGGGCGTCACACTCTACCGTACCTATAAATCTAGTACCTATTTGTACTCCTGCACAACCCATATCTAGAAATTTTTCTATATCATTATTATCCCAAATACCACCTGCTGCAATTACCGGTATATCTCCCCATGTTTTTGCTTCTTCTATTACCGGAGGTACTATATTTTCTAGTTGATTTTCTTCTTTTAGGCATTCATCATAACTAAACCCTTGGTGTCCTCCGCTTAACGGTCCTTCAACGATAACCGCATCAGGAATTTTGTCGTATCTTGCCCATCTTTTACATATTATTTTTAGAGCTTTTGCAGATGATATGATAGGTATAAGGGCTACATTAGGGTAATCTTTCGTAAATTCAGGCATATTCGTAGGAAGTCCTGCACCTGTGATAATAATATCGATACCAGCTTCACAAGCATCTTTAACTACCCTTGCATAGTCGTTTATAGCATAAAGAATATTTACTGCAAGCGGCTTATCCCCACATATCTTTCTTGCATTGTCTATAATCGCTTTTAAAGCATCTTTAGAATAAAAATTAATACTATCTACAGGTCTTCCGCTAGCATTCCTAGCTGAATATTTGTTGTTTTCATAATACCCTGTACCTACTGCACTAATGACACCCAAACCACCCTCAGCAGATACGCTTCCGGCTAGTTTATCCCAACTTATACCTATACCCATACCACCTTGGATTATCGGTATTTGTATTTCATACTTACCTATCTTTAAACTTTTCAAAAACTATCCTATTATGAATTTAGCAAAACTTTTTTTGCCTTTTTGGACGATATACTCACCCCTTGTAAGATTTAATTTATCGTTATCCAACTTTTCTTGGTTTATTTTAACCCCACCTGCACTTATATCACGTCTTGCTTGAGAAGTTGAAGCAGTCATATTTGATTCTACTAAAGCTTGACATATCCATATCCCATCGCTAAATTTAAATTCAGGAATATCTGTAGGAATATCTTTGTTAGCAAAGATTTTCGTGAACTCATCTCTTGCTTTTAAACCTTCACCGTTTCCATGGAATCTATCAACAATTTCCATTGCTAGATTATCTTTTACTGCCTTAGGGTGTATTATACCATTTTCTACATTTAATTTTAATTCTTTTATTTCATTTAAAGATTTTGTTGATAAAAGTTCGTAATATCTCCACATTAATTCGTCACTTATTGATAAAACTTTACCGAACATATTATTTGGATTGTCCGTGACTCCTATGTAGTTATTTAGAGATTTAGACATTTTTTGAACACCGTCAAGTCCTTCTAAGATTGGCATCATAAGAACTGCTTGTTCTTTCCCTATATCATAAGCTTTTTGTAAAGTTCTTCCCATTAAAAGGTTGAATTTCTGGTCAGTTCCACCAAGTTCAACATCTGATTTTAGATGTACGCTATCATATCCTTGAAGTAGGGGATATAAAAACTCACTGATTGCTATCGGTGTATTTGATTTAAATCTTTTCGTAAAATCATCTCTTTCTATCATTCTTGCAACTGTAAAGTTTCTTGATAGAGCTATAAGTCCACCGGCACCCAAAGCATCTAGCCATGAGCTGTTGAATACTACTTTTGTATAGTCTGGATTTAAAATCTTGAATACTTGGTCTTTGTAACTTTGTGCATTTTCTAAAACTTGCTCTTTTGTTAAGACTTTTCTTGTTTCACTTTTACCTGTAGGGTCGCCTATAGTCGCAGTAAAATCACCTATTAAAAACTGGATATTACCACCGAATTTTTGAAATGTAGCTAGTTTTTGAAGTAATACGGTGTGACCTAAGTGTAAATCCGGAGCTGTTGGGTCAAAACCTGCTTTTACTTCATATCTCTCACCTGTAGTATAAAATTTTGTAACAAGCTTTTTAATAGCTTCAATATCTATAATTTCAGCAGTTCCTCTGCTTATCTCATCAAGTGCAATTTTAATTTTATCTTCCATTATACCTTTTACCTTTTCCTTTTTACCTATTTATATGCGTCTGCTTTTGAAAAAAAATCTATTACTTTAACTCTTTTTTCAATCAGTGTTTTTAATTGTTCTTTGTTTGGATTATTTGTTTCAAACTCGATTTCACAATATCTTGTGTGGCTTATTTTATCTCTTCCGTACTCTATAAAAACTATGTTTATATCATGAGTAGATAGATAAGTAAGAAGTTTGGCAAGCTCTCCTTTAATGTTTGGGATACTAACAACCATTTTATAATTGTGAAGTTTATTTTCTTCCCATTTACAAAATAGCATATCATCACCGTTTAATATTTTTTTATAGGCTTTATTACACATTTTATGGTGAATTACGGCACTATTTTTTTCTTTGAAAGCTACTATGTCATCACCGAATTTTGGGTGACAACAGTGTTCAAACAAAAGATTATTAATACTAAAGTTTGAATAAACTATTACTTTATCGAGTTTATATTCTTTAAACTTTAGGTTTTGTATTTTTAATCTAGCTACAAAACCGAGAGTTCCGATTATTTGTTCCGTTACTTTTCTTTTAGTTTCTTTGAGGTAATCTAAAATATGTGGGACTTTATGGTATTTTACTTGTAAAGATAACTCGCTTAAAATATTTGGTTTATATCTACTAAATATAGTGTTTATTATATTCTTACCACTTACTTCATCAAGTTCTTTGAGTCTTGTACCGCATAGTATTTTGATAGCTTTTTTTGCTCTAGTTGTTTTTACCATATCTATCCAACTACATCTAGGTATTTGATGGTCGGTTGTTTTTATAGATACTATATCCGAACTTTTTAGTTCAGTTAAAAGTGGAACTTTTATATTGTTTACAAAGCTTTCAACAGCATTATTTCCCACATCCGTATGAATATGATATGCAAAATCAAGTGCCGTAGCACCGCGAGGTAATACAAACGTATTACCTTTTGGGGAATAAACGACTATCTCTTCGCTATACAAATCTTGTTTTGCATCTGAATAAAACTCTTCAACATTTTCATTTTCAAATTCTAGTGAGTGAAGCCATTTTAGATTTGGAGTGTGAGCTTTGAGACCGCTTTTATATATCCAATGTGCTGCAACTCCGTATTCCGCCACTTTGTTCATATCAAAGGTTCTTATCTGAACTTCATATATGCTAGAGTCGTAAAATACGGTTGTATGGATAGTTTGGTAACCGTTTTCTTTAGGTGTAGAAATATAATCCTTAAAACGTGCAATCAAAGGCTTATATTTCATATGAATATGTCCAAGAACATCATAGCACTCTATAGGAGTATCGACCAAAATTCTTATTGCAAGAAGGTCAAGAATCTCATCTATAGTTACACCTTTTCTTTGCATTTTAAGATAAATAGAGTAGTGGTGTTTGATACGACTGAATATCTTTAAACTATCGCTATTAAAACCATGATACTCTAGTAAAGATTTGGTAGTAGATACGAAATCGTTTAGTTTTAGATGCATTTTACTTTGGTATGCTTGTAAATGCTCGTCTATAGCTTTGTATTCTTCCGGATAGATATACATAAATGCCAAATCTTCAAGGTAGTTTTTTAGTGTTGAAATACCTAGACGATGAGCAATAGGGGCATAAACTACAAGAGTTTCTTCTGCTATTCTTATTTGTTTTTCTTTTTTAAGTGCAGAAAGAGTGAGCATGTTGTGAAGTCTATCACATAGTTTTATTACTAAAACTCTAACATCTTCAATAGATGCAATAAGCATTTTTCTAAATGAGAGTGCGGAACTCATAAGCTTTTCATGGGATGTAGAGCTTGTAAGCTCGTGTTCACGAATTTCAACTATCTT
Organism: Arcobacter nitrofigilis; assembly: GCA_020723015.1. Lineage (GTDB taxonomy): Bacteria > Campylobacterota > Campylobacteria > Campylobacterales > Arcobacteraceae > UBA6211. The sequence goes on along the minus strand of DYJR01000062.1, from coordinate 1,481 downwards.
TGTCAGACCGTCAACAATCTTTGATACATCAAGACCGTAACCTTCTTCAATCTCTTCTAGGGTACAAGCCGTGTCTTCTACAACATCGTGTAAAAGTGCAGCCGTTACCATAGCTTCATCATTACTAAAATATGCCGTTATTGTAGCTACTAGCAAAGGATGAACGGCATAAGGTTCACCGCTTTTTCTAGTTTGTCCTTCATGGGATGTTACACAAAGGTTTATTGCTTTTTCAATTTTAGGAGTGATTTCAATAGAAGATGCTAAAGCTTTCTTAGCATCTTCTATTGTATTGATTTGTTGAAGTTCTTGACAGAGATTATTCATAAATTTTTTTTAGGTTGTTATTTTGAAACAACGCCTTCTACTTTTAAAAGACCGTTTGCAATCTCATTGATAGCAATATCCGTATATTTCATATTTTTTACACCGTCTTCTAAAAGAGGTTTTGCACCACGACTAAGTTCATCTGCTCTTTGACCTACTGCAAGAGCTAATATATATCTATCATTGTTTACTCTTTTTAGAGCTTTTGCCATTGTTTCTTCTAATCTATTCATTTTACTTCCTTCATTATTAGTGTATTAGTATATTAGTGTATTAGTATATTGGTATTTTCTTAACTAGTAACCAATAACTAATTTCCAATTACTATTTTATTACTTTACTATTGAACACTTACTATAATCTTTATTTAAGATTCTTAGCAAATTACCTTTTTCAAACATATTCATTACTACTATAGGTAGTTTATTGTCTTTTGCCAAAGCTATAGCAGTGTCATCCATAACTTTGATATTATCTTGTAATGCCATATCATAAGTCAATGTATCAAATTTTTTAGCGTCTGAGAATTTATTTGGATCTCTATCATATACACCGTCAACTTTAGTAGCTTTAATCAATAAAGATGCCTCTATTTCAGTTGCTCTTAGCGTAGCTGCAGTATCCGTAGTAAAGAAAGGGTTACCTGTTCCTGCACTAAAAATCACAACTCTTCCTTTTTCAAGGTGACGTCTTGCTCTTTTTACTATAAACGACTCCGCTATTTGTTCCATTTTTATAGCCGATTGAAGTCTTGTACTAACTCCGATATGTTCTAATGCTTCTTGCATTGCAACACCGTTGATTACGGTAGCTAGCATACCCATATAATCCGCACTCGTTCTTTTTATAACACCGTCTGCAGCTGCGCTAACACCTCTTATGATGTTACCTCCGCCTATTACTATACCCACTTCTATGTTATTATCTACTAGTTCTTTTATTTCATTAGCAATAAAATGGAGGGTTTTTGTATCTATTCCGCATTCACCGTCTCCAGCTAATGCTTCACCTGAAAATTTGACAAGTACTCTTTGTCTCATAGTTGCCTCTTAAGTTAAAATTAGGGGATTATATCCAAAACGAACTTAAACACAGTTTAGGTAATTGGTAATTGGTAATTGGTAATTGGTAATTGGTAATTGGTAATTGGTAAT
>DYJR01000061.1 GCA_020723015.1 Arcobacter nitrofigilis | reverse complement strand
TTTCTTATTTCAAAGACAACTTAAAAAATTGCACTTCAGATTTAAATTTTGGATACCTTTGCGTTAGCCTTATTGTTTCATATACTTTTAAGATAATTTGGATATACTAATGACTTAAAATTTATCTTAGGATACAAAATAATGAATGAATCAAAATATATATGGATGGATGGAGAATTTACTCCTTGGCATGACGCAAAAGTACACGTACTTTCACATACGCTACACTACGGAAACGGTGCTATAGAAGGGACTAAAGCATACAAAACTGTAGATGGAAGATGTGCTATATTCAAACTCAACGAACATACGCAAAGACTTTTAAACTCATCAAAGATGACTTTGATGAACGTACCTTTTTCTTTGGAAGAATTAAACAAAGCTCAAGTTGAGTTATTACAAAAAAATGAACTATTTAACGGTGCTTATATAAGACCTTTAGTATATCTTGGATACGGTGTAATGGGTGTTTATCACAAAGATGCGCCGGTAAAAGTATCTATTTCAGCTTGGGAGTGGGGCGCTTATCTAGGTGAAGAAGGCTTAAAAAAAGGTGTTAGAGTAAAAATATCATCTTTTACAAGAACTCCAAATACTTCAGGTATGGGTAAAGCAAAAGCGGTAGCAAACTACCTAAATAGTCAAATGGCAAAATTTGAAGCTGTTGAGGCCGGATATGATGAAGCATTGCTTAGAGATGACCAAGGTTTCATAGCTGAAGCTAGCGGGGCGTGTTTCTTTGTCGTTAGAGACGGTGTTTTAATCTCTCCTCCAAGTGATAACACACTAGAATCTATCACTCAAGCTACGGTTATAGACTTAGCAAAAGATATGGGGATAGAGGTTGTTAGAAGAAGAATTACAAGAGATGAAGTATATATTGCCGATGAAGCATTTTTTACTGGAACTGCTGCTGAAGTTACACCTATTAGAGAAGTAGATGCAAGAGTTTTAGGATGCGGTGCAAGAGGACCGATAACTGAAAAACTACAATCAGCATATTTTGACGTAGTTGCAGGAAAAAACCCAAAATATACTAAATATTTGACGTACATAAATTAATTTATTAAGGGTAAAGAGTTCAGGTTTAAGAGTTTAGGTGTATATAGTCCTGAACCCTGAACCCTTAAACCTTATTTGAGAAAAAAAAGGAAACAGAAATGCCTATAGACAACGATTATTTTAAAAACAGACAACAAAACAGCGGTGGCGGTGGTAACAACGGTGGCGGTTATACTCCCCTTTTTGAACCGCCTGAAATGTTCAAAAACTTCGGTAAAAAAGCGGGACTTATATACGCTGCTATTATCATAGCACTTGTGTTTGTTCTTGTTAAACCTTTTGTCATTATAAATTCAGGTGAACTAGGACTTATCAAAGTTCTTGGAAAATATGAAGAGACACCTTTGTATCCTGGTTTTCACCTTCTTATACCTATAATACAAAAAGTTGATATAGTTGATACCAAAGTAAGGCTTATGCACTATAGTGCTGCTGAAGATATAGGTACTTTTGATAGCGGTATTAGAGTAAATAATGCTATTAATATTCTTGATTCAAGAGGACTTCCCGTATCAATAGATTTGACTGTACAATACAGACTTTTACCTGATGGAGCACCAAAAACAATAGCAAACTGGGGTCTTAGCTGGGAGGAAAAAATCATCAACCCTGTTGTTAGAGACATAGTAAGAAGTGTTGTAGGTAGTTTTACCGCTGAAGAACTTCCTGTAAAAAGAAATGAAATTGCAAACTTAATAGAGCTTGGAATAAGAGAGAAGATAGAATCTTTGACAGACAAGCCAGTTGAACTTCAATCGGTTCAATTAAGAGAGATTATACTTCCTCCAAAAATCAAAGAGCAAATCGAGAGAGTTCAAATAGCAAATCAAGAGGCTGAAAGAACTAAATATGAAGTAGAACGTGCAAAACAAGAGGCACAAAAAGTAGCTGCTTTAGCTGAAGGTGAGGCTCAAGCAAAAAGAATAGCGGCTCAAGGTCAAGCAGATGCTATTTTGATAGAAGCAAAAGCTCAATCAGAGTCAAATCAAATGATTGCAAAATCTTTGACAAAAGATTTATTACAACTAGAACAAGTTAAAGTTCAAGGTAAATTTAACGAAGCTCTAAAAGAGAACAAAGATGCAAAAATATTCTTAACACCTGGCGGAAGCACTCCAAATATCTGGGTTGATACAAAAGATACTCAAAGAGCTACGTCTGTAAGCGGTAACTAATGGACATCAGTAAACTTGACTGGTCAAAAGGTGACGGGTTAATCCCCGTCATAACCCAAGATGTAAATACTTTAGAAGTTTTGATGCTTGGATACACCAATAAAGAAGCACTAGAACTAACACTCTCTACAAATGAAGCACACTACTACAGCAGAAGCAAACAAAGACTTTGGAAAAAAGGTGAATCAAGCGGTCATATACAAAAAGTAAAAGAGGTTTTGATTGACTGTGATGAAGATACTATTTTATTAAAAGTGGAGCAAGTAGGCGTTGCTTGTCACACGGGAAGAAAAAATTGCTTTTTTAGAACAATTGAAGGTGATGAGATAGCAAAACCACTAGTTGATACGACATCTAGCTACGGTGTGGTAGATACTCTTTATCATACTATTTGCGAGAGAAAAACGGCAGATGCCTCATCGTCTTATACGGCAAAACTACTTCACGGCAAAGAAAACTCAATGCTTAAAAAAATAGTAGAAGAAGCAGGTGAGTTTACTTTTGCTTTTAAAGATAACAACACCGATGAGCTTATTTATGAAGCAGCCGACATCACGTATCACGTATTAGTGGCACTTGCTGCCAAAAATATCTCACCTGATAGGGTTAAGCAAGAGTTAGCTAGAAGATTTGGGCTAAGCGGGATAGAAGAGAAAAACTCAAGAACAAAATAGTAATTAGTGTATTAGTTATTGGTTGTTAGAAAGAAGAATATACCAATTACCAATATACCAATTACCAATAACTAAGGAAAAAAGTTGAATAAAAAAACAAAATGTGGATTCGTAGCAGTCGTAGGAAGACCAAATGCAGGTAAAAGTTCGCTTTTAAACTGGATTATCGGTGAAAAGATAGCTATGGTATCACATAAAGCAAATGCTACAAGAAAAAGATCAAACATCATAGCAATGAACGGTGATGACCAGATAATATTCGTAGATACTCCTGGGATTCACGAAAGCGAAAAACTTATCAATCAATTTATGCTTGATGAAGCACTAAAGGCTATCGGTGATTGTGATTTGATAGTGTTTTTGGCTCCTGTTACGGATAAGCTTACGCACTATGAAAATTTCTTGGAAAAAAACAAAAAAAACACTCCTCACATAGTGTTGCTTACAAAAATAGATATGGTAAGCAATGAAGAGATTTTGGCAAAAAGTGCGGAATATGCAAAATATAGCGATAAATATATAGGTGTTATGCCTATTACTATCAAAAAATCATCTGATTTGAAATATCTTCTTGATTTGATAACAAAACATCTTCCGTACTCACCACCGCTTTTTGATACTGAGATACTTACAACAGAACATTTAAGAAGCATTTATAAAGAGTTTATCCGTGAAGCATTATTTGAAAAAATAAGCGATGAGATACCTTACGAAGCAGACGTAAAAATAGATAAAATCGAAGAAAAACCAAATGTTGACGTCATCCGTGCAACTATCATAGTAGAAAAAGACTCACAAAAAGGGATGATTATCGGTAAAAATGCTGAAGCTATCAAAAGGATAGGAAAAGCAGCCCGTGAGAAAATAGAAAAACTAAGCCAAAAGAAAGCTTATCTTGAACTCTTTGTATCCGTCAAAAAAGGGTGGAGCAAAGACAAAAAAAGGCTTAAAGATATGGGATATGATATAGACGCGGATTGATACCGCATCTAACTACTTGACAAATAAAATATTTTTGCTATACTTTTTACTATAAATAAACTTATAAGTTATTGTAGTAAGAGAGTGCACAATGGATACGAAAATACGGCTAATACCTCTATCGCAACTTACCAAAATCAAAAAATCAATATCCGCTCCAATCAACCAAAAAGAGATAATCACATTTATCAAAACACTATCTGAAGTCAACGGCTACACCATATCTACGGATACAAAAGCATATCTTATATACAACGAGTTTATAAAAGAGTATGAAATAATACTATTTGAAGCACCCAAAAACGATTTTATTATGGAATGTGAGATATTTACCAAAGCTTATGAATTATTTGATATACCACAAAACGGATGGAGGGTTTTTATATACCAAAAGGGGATATATTTGTATCTTGACGGGGTTTTTAGGTATTATAAAATTTTTGATATGGATTTTGAGATAGAGGATTTGGATGAGTTTATAGTCAAAAACTACGGACTAGGTAATTTTGAATATACGTATATAAGACAAGCTCAATATGATGAACTACTAAAAAGTATTGATATAAAAAGTAGTTGTGAGTTTTATAGATTGAAAAACAAAGTAGATTTGTTTGGTGTGTTGATGGCTAGTAGCGTAGTTTTGATAGCGGTATCTTTGTATTTAGTATTTGAGATTATGAATAAAACCAATGAAGAAGTAGTACTGATAGAAGATGTACCTACTCCTCAAGAACTTACCGCCGTAGAGCCAAAAGCAATAGACAAGGCATTTTCAAAAACCCTTAATGAGCTTTTTATAAATCTCAATATAAATAAGATTATATTACAAGATTTATCACTCAAAAACGGTGCTATAATAGCCGTAGTAAATGCAAAAGATAAAGAAAAACTTTTAAATTTTGCAAACGAATATAGTAAAATAAGAATAAATAAGATTATTTATGATAAACTTCAAGAAATATATTCTATGGAGTTTGAGATTGTTCAAGGTACGTCAATATTATGAATCTTTAAAAACATATCAAAAATTAGAACTTTTTTTAATCCCTTTGTTGCTGTTTGGGTATATTTTGTATGTTTATATTACCTACGAGCCTCCAATAAAAGAGGTCAAACCACTTCAGCTAACTAGCACAACCAAACCGATAGAACAGCCCAAAACAAACCTTCATATGGAACTAATCAATCAAATAGAAAAAATCTCTAAACGATATGCAGTCAAAATCAATAGCTTTGAAAATACGCAAAACGGTATCAAAATAGGCTCAATAGGTGGATTCAAAGGAACTATGAATTTCATCTATGATGTGGAGGAAAAAAGAACATTTGGCGAATTTGCGATAAAGCTGTGTGAAAATCAAAAAAGTATTTGCTTAGACGGTGAGATACTCTTTGAAAATCATCCACAAAATCAAAGTCATATGGAGCTTCTTAGAGAACTTGATAAGATAAAAAATCCTTTTGTAGAGCAAACAATCCAAAAAACGGCACAACATACACTAAAAGTAAAAGCAATCATCAATGATAAAGTACTAGTCAATGATGAATATTTAAAAGTAGGGGATACATACAAAGGTTATAAACTATATATGATAAAAGGTAGTAGCGTGATTTTTATGTATGACGGTAAATTCGTAAGGTATGATATATGAAAAAAGAGTTGATAAACTATGATATTTCCAAGCAGTTTGATACCCATATACTAAAAGAAACCATAGTATTACCCGTATATCAAAACGAGCTTTTTATCACTTGCTTTGTTTGTGAAAATTCAAATATAGAAGAGTTTAAAAAGTATGTAAAAATTACCGTAAAAACTATAGTCACTAAGCAAGAAATTATATTGTTTGAGATTGATAATCTAGCTTTGAAAAGGGAGCTTTTTATACTATCTAAGCAACTGATTGTTAGTTCTTCGGAGCGTAATACAAGATTTTTCATATATCAAATCATAAATCTTGCAGTGTCAAAAAACGCAAGTGATATTCATATAGAGACAATGTCTGAGGTATTGAGCGTGAAATTCAGGATTGATGGAGTATTGATAGAGTTTTTTCGTTTTGATATTGCAATTTTTTCTTTGGTTAGTTCTTTGTTGAAGCTTTTTGCCAATTTGGATATAACACAAAGACGCCTCCCACAAAACGGTCGCTTCGTGGTCAATGAGTTGAGTAACTATGATTTTAGAATCTCTTTTATGCCTACGATAAACGGTGAATCAATCGTCATAAGGATACTTGAAAAGGATTTCGATAGATTTTATTTGGACAAAATAGGTTTTAGCGATAGTTCGTTGTCACTTATAAAAGAGAAAATTACCATGACTCAAGGGCTTATTTTGGTAACCGGACCTACTGGAAGCGGAAAGACCACAACGCTTTATTCAATAATCAAAGAACTAAAAGATACAAACAAAAAAATCATCACGGTAGAAGATCCGGTGGAGTATAAAATAGATAATATCACGCAAATATCATTAAACCGTGAAATAGGGCTTGTATATACCGAAATACTAAAAAACATCCTACGTCAAGACCCTGATATTCTTTTGATAGGGGAGATACGAGATACGGAGTCCTTACAAAGTGCCGTAAGTGCGGCGATGACGGGGCATTTGGTTTTTGCAACACTCCACACTAATGATGCGGTTAGTACGATATTTAGGCTACTTGATTTGCAAGGTGAGAGGTTTTTGATAGCTTCGGTTTTGAAATGTATTATAGCTCAAAGATTGGTGCGAAAACGGTGTGAGTGTGGTGAGGATACTGGATGTACGGAGTGCAACTATACAGGCTATCAATCAAGAACTATTATAAGTGAAGTTTTGAATATAGACGAAAATCTAGCATCTCTTATCACGTCAAACGCTACATTACTTGAGATGAAACAACAAGCATTATTAAGCGGTTTTGTCGGTATGTATGAAGACGGTATGCAAAAAGTCCAACGAGGTATTACCACAAAAGAAGAGATTTTTGTGGCATTGAAGAGCTAAATGAGATACAAAATAACATATATCAAAAACGGGCAGATAGTCACGCAAACCGTACCTAAACATACCAAAGATGAAATAACTGCTAGTTATGAAGTGTTGAAAACGGAAGCAAAAAGGGGCTATAACATTCCTATTTTTAGACAAAATACCGATGTGTTGTTTAAAGAGTTGTCTATCATAGTTAATTCAAGCCTTAGTTTCTCAGATGCCGTAGAGCTACTTTTGAAAAATACCAAAAACAGCTACCACCAAGAAATATTACAAGATATGAAAGATGGACTCAATAAGGGTGAAAATATAGATGAAGTTTTGGCAAAACACAAAAACACGGTAGGGATACTTCCAGTACTTTTTTTTCGTATAGGATTTGTAAGCGGTGATATAGGCGGTGCTTTGCAAAATCTAGTGATGCTTTTGGAATTTTCCAAACAATCCAAAAAAAGGCTTATTTCTGCTTTGTCTTATCCGTTGTTGGTTATGTTTTTTTTCGTGGTTGCAATGGTAATAATTTTTAATTTCGTTGTTCCGCAGTTTGAAAATATGTATGAACAATTTGGTTCTAAGCTCCCTTTTGTGACGCAAACATTGCTTTTTACCAAAGACTTTGTGGTGGAATACGGAGTGATATTTGTAGTTTTAAATTTAATTTTTGCTTTTATAATAAACGTTAAAATGAAAAACTCTTTGGATTTTAAACTAAAAATAGATAAAATACTCTTTAGTAATATACCTGTAATTAGTAAGTTTGTCTCTCTTTGGCAAATTCATCGTATATTTTTGACGTTTTCTAGTTTGTTGGAGTCAAAATATACCTTTGTACAATCTTTGCAAAGTACACAGATGATAGTGACGAATACATATGTATTGAGTCAGTTGGCAAGTATCGAAAATCATATAAAAAGTGGAAGTTCTATTAATATTGCTTTTGAACGCTCTGGGATTTTTGATGAGCTGACAAATAGATTGATTTACAGCGGAGAAATAAGCAATACCATCCCACAAGTTATAAAAGAGCTAGAAAAAATATATTATGCCAAGCTTGATGATAGGATTAAGTTCCTCTCTGCTACGGTTGAGCCTGTTTTTTTGCTTTTTATGGGGATTGCAATATTGTGGTTGATAAGTGCTCTGATGTTGCCTATTTGGGATATGGGGAATATTATTAGGTAAAAAGTAAAAGGTAAAAATTTTAGTAATTGGTTGATTAGTTATTGGTTACTTGGAAAGAATCTTACTAATATACTAATTACTAATATACCAATATACAAAACAAGGATTAATTTTGAATAAAACTTTGGAAGAACAACAAAAGTTTGAAGAAGCGGTACAATATATTTTAGATTATGTGGGTGAAGACGTGAGCCGTGAAGGTCTTGTCAAAACACCGTCACGTGTAAGAAAAGCGTTTGAATTTATGTGTGGCGGATATGAAGAAGACCCACAAGAGATACTTAATTCTGCTATGTTTACTACTACAAACGACGAAATGGTCGTAGTAAAAGATATAGAGTTTTATTCCATGTGTGAACACCATATTTTGCCTATTATCGGCAAGGCTCATATTGCCTATATACCTGACGGTAAAGTGGTGGGACTTAGTAAAATACCAAGGGTAGTAAACGTATTTGCAAGACGTCTTCAAATCCAAGAACAAATGACCGAGCAAATAGCTGAAGCTCTAAGTACGGCTATAAGCCCAAAAGGGGTAGCAGTAGTGCTTGATGCAAGACATATGTGTATGGAGATGAGGGGAGTTCAAAAAATCAACTCTACTACCGTGACTTCAGCACTTCGTGGAGTGTTTAAAGAAAACAAAAAAACAAAAGATGAATTTATGAGTATTATTTCATCGTCTTTTAACAAGTAAAAAGGTACAACCCTTTTTTACTTTTACGCGTCCATAGCTCAATTGGATAGAGCATCAGACTTCGGATCTGAGGGTTGGGGGTTCGACTCCCTCTGGGCGTACCATTTTATAATCTAACACAATCCAAATCAATCCAGCAAACACCATAAAATGAGCTTTCCTAAGTGGTAGTTAATCAAAAGTATGATATTGTGGCGTTATTATGATAAGACAAGCTCAAAAAAAGCAAAACCGTAATTTATCCGTTTTAATTTATGACGCCATTAAAGATATTGCTCATACACTAACAGGTGAAAACCAAAGGGAAGATGTATTGAGTACTTTGGATATGTATGTCAATATGGACACTAATAGACTAAGTTACAACAATATCTGGGTTTATGAGGCTCATCATCAAGCAGTAGGATTGATTCTTGCCTATGACTCAAATGATTTAGAGAGGCTGGATGCACCTATTTTATACCATCTAAAATAATAAACTTATCTCTTTAATCTGCTCCTCAAT
>DYJR01000060.1 GCA_020723015.1 Arcobacter nitrofigilis | reverse complement strand
TTTTTGAGAGTTTATATTTTGATTTTTTCGTATTGTTTATTAGTATATTTATAATAACTATTTTAAGCGTATTATTACTTAAAAAACAGGAAAGTTGAAATGATACAATCCATAATTAATATTTTTACCTTACAAAAAAAGAGTTTCAAACCTTATTTAAAGATAAAGTCATGCTTATTATGATTTTCTATTCTTTTAGTTTTGTCATTTATATAGGTGCGAAAGCAACATCTACGGAACTTTCAAATGTCCCGATAGCTTTTATAGATGAAGATAGAAGTATATTATCCCAAAGACTTATTGACTCATTTTATAAACCTAGATTTAATACTCCTGATTTAATTTCGTATAATGAAATGGACAAAGGTATGGATAGGGGAATTTATACTTTTGTTGTAATAATACCTAGCGGTTTTAAAAAAAATATTTTAAAAGGGGAGGGTAGTGAAATACAATTAAATATAGATGCCACAAGAATGTCACAAGCTGGAATAGGGGCAAGTTATATTTCTCAAATTATAAATCAAGAAATTAATACATTTTTACATAGTTCTGCTCAAAATATACCTATAAATTTGACGATATCATATAAATACAACCCAAATCTTACCGGTAGTTGGTTTGGGAGCATAAATAAGGTCATAGACAATATAATGACATTTTCCATATTACTTGCTGCTGCATTGATGAGAGAAAGGGAGCACGGAACTATCGAACATCTTTTAGTGATGCCCGTCAATACGTTCGAAATTATGACGTCAAAAGTTTTATCTACGATGATAGTGATACTAGCAGGTGTGCTTTTTGCTCTTAACGTGGTCGTTGATATGATTTTTAATGTTCCTATTGCAGGGTCTATTTGGCTGTTTTTATTTAGTGCGGTATTGGTTTTGTTTGCAACTACTTCCATGGGGATTTTTATCGGAACGGTCACTAAATCAATGCCTCAGCTTGGAATGATGTTTATTTTAATAGTTTTACTGCTTATGATGTTATCAGGTGGAATTACACCTTATGAAAGTATGCCGCAAGTTTTACAGTATATTATGAAAGCTTCGCCTACTACTCATTTTATAGAGGTGGCACAGGCTATTTTATTTAGAGGTGCCGATATATACATTATTTGGGAAAATTTGGTAGTTATATTTATTATAGGAGTTTTCTTTTTTACTTTTGCATTGTTAACTTTGAAAAAAAGCTTGGAGTCACAATCATGAATTAATTATAGTGGAAATATTAAATGCCTATTATCTAATTTATGAAAACCTAAATTTTCACAGTTAAACATATACGGTTCTCTAAAACAAAGAACCAGTTTCATATATATCGTCTGTCGAATCTTTTTTGATATTTTTCAAATACAAATCACCGTTTATTGACTGATATATTGTGTAATCACCCACTTGAATATATTCGTTAAAGTTTATATCATTACCGTACTCGTCGTAACTTACAATCATACTTGATAAATGATATTCTACAACAGACGGAGACATTACATCAATGGTGTTTGAAAGTTTTGTAAAATCACCAACGCAAACACCGAATGATATATATAAATTAACCTTGTCTAGCAATGAATAAGACACTTAATGAACCTGATTCAAGACTATCTGTTGTTGCCGAAACCGCTCAATAAATCTTCCATTCGTTGAAGGTCTATTTTTGATGTGCTTATCTCATCTTCTTTTTGTTCCGTTCCTTCGTTACTATCCTCTTCTATAATATCAAATTCTTCTTGAAGAAGGCTCGTTGTTTCGTAAGTAGTTTTTACCGAATAGCTATCTTTTGTTGATGTAGTGCTTACACTAGAGATAAAAGTATCTTCAATGCTTAACAAAGATTCTATTTTACCTAGCATTGATGTAATATCTTCCGTTTGTTTTGTTGTAGTATTGTTTAGTTCATCTATGGTTTGTTGCATTGCAACTTTATCATTTTCTAATTCTTGAATTTTATCATTAAGTTTAGCATTTTCTTTTTGTAATTGCTCATACGCATTAATTAGTCTAGTTAAAGCTTCAGATAATACCTGTGTTGATTGTTGCATTTTATACCTCTTTATTTATTATACAATATTGTTTTTGTATAGAATTATACCATATTTTCTGTTTATTTTAACATAAAAAATGATTAAATTTATTCTATTATACCATCTATTTTTAGCAAAGATTCTACTTTTGGATTTCTGTTTGCAAATTCAAAATAGAGCTCGCTCATATCCTTAGCACCGCCGTTAGCAAGAATTATATTTTTGTATGCTTCACCTAGTGTTTTATTAAATACCCCTTTTTCTATGAACAGATAAAAGGCATCTGCACTTAATACTTCTGCCCATTTATAACTATAGTACCCGGCACTATATCCTCCGCTAAATATGTGAGAAAAACCGTTTTGGAATTTATTGTATTTCGGAGGAATTATTACGGCTATCTCTTTTCTAATCCCATCCAATAACTCTTGTACCCTACTTTGTTCTTTTATTGATGATTGATATAGTTTAAAATCAAATAAAGCAAATTCTATCTGCCTGAGCGTTGCAAGTGAAGATTGGAAATTTCTAGCATTCTTAAGCTTTTGTATATCGTTATCGCTTAAAACTTCACCGGTTTGATAATGCTTTGCAAACATCTGCAATACCTCTTTTTCGTATGAAAAGTATTCCAAAAATTGCGACGGAAACTCAACACAATCCCAATAAACACCGTTTATACCGCTTACGAAAGGCTCTTCTATTTTTGTAAGAAGATGATGCAGTGCATGACCGAGTTCATGAAAAAGTGTCACAACGTCGGAATGTTTTAGTAAAGACGGTATCGTATCCGTAGAAGGTGCAAAATTACATACTATAAAAGCGGTCGGTAAAACCGTTTGACCATCTTTATTATACCTACTGTGCCAATTATTCATCCATGCGCCACCGCTTTTATCTTTTCTTGCTTCCAAGTCAAAATAAATTCTAGCGATAACCTGTGAATTTTCATAAATATCATATACTTTTGTTTTTTCTTCCCAAACAAGGGCATGAACTTCACGAAACTCTATATTGAATATTGTATTTAAAAATTCAAAAATACCCTTCATTACCGATTGTTGTTCAAAATATGGCTTATAATGCTCTTCATCGATATCATATTGTCTTTTTCTTAGTTTTTCACTATAGTAGCTCATATCAAAACTAGCAAAATCACTGATGCCGTCTAATTCAAAAGCCAATTTTTTCACATCTTCCAATTCTTCTTGAGCTTTATTTTTTGCTTTATGTGCAATATTGTATAAAAATTCAATAACATCGGTTTCTGTTTTTGCCATTTTGCTATCTATTGATAATTGTGCATAATTTTCAAATCCCAATAATTTTGCTTTTTTATTCTTTAAATCTAGTATTTTTTCTATAACTTCACCGTTTTGCGGTGCTCTTGTAGCATAAGCTTTGTATAATTCTTCCCGTTTTGTCCTAGAAGTTCCGTAGGTCATATATGCCATGTATGATGGCATATGCAATGTAAATCTATATTTTGTCTTTCCGCTTGATTCAAATTTTGCTAATTCTAAATCACTTTGAGGTAACTCTCTTACATCATCAAAATTATCTATTATCATCTCGTAACTATTTGTGGCATCAAGTATATTTTGAGAAAATTCTTTACTGAGCTTACTGAGTTTCAAATTAATCTGTTTAAGTTTATTTTTATCGTCCTGTAAGAGATTACAGCCGTTTCTTTCCATTTCTTTGATCTCGTTATCTAGAACTCTTAATTGTATATCATTTAATGTATCTTTATACTTTAACTGTATATCTTTTAAAGTATTATATAATTCTATATTTTGAGATAATTCACTATCATATTCAGATAACAAAGGTAAACATTGGGCATAAACTTCTTGTGTTAGGTCTGAGTTTTTTACGGAATCAATATGGAATATAGGTGTTATAAATTCCCCTACTCTTTCTTGTATTTTTTGATAAACAGACACAAAATTATCATAAGTTTTTATTTCTATTTTTAAAAGCCGTGTCAATTCATCTCTATTTTTAGACAATAAATCCGTAAGTTCTATATGAGCTGTTTCTAAACCGGATACATCAAATTCTTTAAACATTTATTAAAATCCTTATATTGTTTATAAAAGTATACTAAAACTTCACTTTTTTAGATATAATACGCAACATTTTAACACAAAGAACTTAAAATGATACATCGGCGGCTTTGCAAAGCTATAAAAAGTTTTTCAAAGTCGCCTAAACACAGAAGGATAAGAATGACATTTGAAGAATTTGGTTTTAAGAGTAAATTGCTTAACGCCATAAAAGACGCAGGTTTTAAAGAACCTAGTCCGGTACAAAAAGAGGCAATACCTGTTATATTGCAAGGTAGAGACATAGTAGCACAAGCACACACTGGTACGGGTAAAACCGCAGCATTCGGTTTGCCGATTTTAGAACAACTTGAACTTAACGGTACGGTAGAAGCTGTAGTAATAGTTCCGACAAGAGAGCTAGCTGTTCAAGTAAGCGATGAGTTATTTAAATTTGGAAGATTTTTGGGTATCAAAACTGCAACCGTTTACGGCGGTAGTTCATATTCAAGACAATTAAAACATATAGAGCATGCTTCTATTATAGTTGCGACTCCAGGAAGATTTTTGGATCTTCTAAATAATGGACAAATTGATATAAATTCCGCTTTTGTGGTACTTGATGAGGCTGATGAAATGCTTGACATGGGATTTTTGGAAGATATAAAATCTATTTTCAAATTTTTACCGACGAATAGACAAACATTGATGTTTTCAGCAACTATGCCGAAAGAAATAAAAGAACTTGCAAAAACGATTTTAAACAATCCGCATTTTGTAAGTATAACGACGGGTGAGGTTACGAATAAAAATATTAAGCAATACTACTATGTAGTAGAAGAACATGAAAGAGACGATGCTCTTATAAGATTACTTGACTATAAAAACCCTAGTAAATCTATAATATTTTGTAGAATGAAAAAAGAAGTTGATAGATTAAGTACTTTTTTGGTTTCGCAAGGATATAGTGCAAAAGGTCTTCACGGGGATATGGAGCAACGCCAAAGAGAAGAAGTTATTAAAAGCTTCAAAGGCGGTAATATAGAGATATTAATTGCTACGGACGTTGCTGCTCGTGGACTTGACGTAAACGACGTAAGCCATGTATTTAACTACCATATTCCGTTTGAGAGTGAAAGTTATGTACACAGAATAGGAAGAACGGGACGTGCAGGTAAAGAAGGACTTGCTATATCTATAGTAACTCCGCATGAATTTAACTCACTGGTTAGAATTCAAAAAAGTGTTGGTGCAACACTTGAATCAAGAGTAATACCTACAATAACGGAAGTAAAAGAGAAAAACAAATCTGTTCTTAATGAGCAAATTGCAAATCAAGAGATTTCCGAACAAGCTCAGCTTATGGTAGAAGCCTTAAGGGAGCAATTTGATATATCTACTATTGCATATAAACTTGCTTCAATATTATTTGAAGAGCAAGAAGTAAGCGGTAGAGAAAATATCGGTAAAGGTCCAAATGAAGTTAATAAACTTCTGAACGCATACAGAGAAGAAAAGAACTCCAATTCAAGAGGCAGAGGCGGAAGAAGAAGTTCTGGAAGCGGCAGTAGAGGTAGAGGAAGTTTCGGCGGCACCAGAAGTAGTAGACAAAGAGATGGTGGTGGAGACAGAAAGCCTAGAAGTTCTGATTCAAGAAGTAAACCATCTTCATCTTCAGGTTCAAGAAACAGATAATCAATGCTATAAATGCAGGATTTAAAGGGTATTATTCAATCACTGCCTGATAGAAGCGGTGTTTATCAATATTTTGACGAATCAGGCAAGATTCTTTATGTAGGGAAGGCTAAATCTTTAAAAAATAGAGTAAAAAGCTATTTTAGGTTTACCCCTACCCTATCTCCAAACGATACATTAAGCCCAAGAATTTTTAAAATGATAAGTGAAGTTCACACTTTGGAATACATTATAGTTCCTAGTGAAAGCGATGCGTTAATCTTAGAAAACTCGCTTATTAAGCAACTAAAACCAAAATACAATATTCTACTACGAGACGATAAAACATATCCGTATATTTATATAGATTATGAAGAAGATTTCCCAAGACCTGATATTACAAGAAAAGTTATAAAATCAAAAAACATAAAATACTTTGGACCCTACTCTAACGGAGCTAGAGATTTGCTTGATTCTATATATGACATATTACCTCTTGTTCAAAAAAAAAGTTGCCTAAAAGGGAAAAAAGAGTGTTTATTTTATCAAATAAACAAATGTCTTGCTCCATGTGTAGGTAAAGTATCAAAAGAACAATACAAAGAAATATTGGAAAATGCAGTTTATTTTATCAATAACAAAACAAAATTAATACAAAAACTTGAAGATAAAATGTATGAATATTCTGAAAATCTAAGATTTGAAGATGCCCTTAATCTAAAAAATAAAATTTTGACAATTTCAAAATCACAGATCACTACGGGTGTCGATTTTGCAACGCTTGAGAATATTGACCTTTTTGCATGTTTTACACAACAAGAAAAAGGTGTTGTGGTCAAAATGTTTATAAGGGAAGGTAAGCTGGTAAGTAGTTCCCATGAATATGTAAAGCTTAACTACGATATAGATTTTGATGAAATATATACACAAGCCATAACGGAATACTACGGTTCAAATGAAATATTATTGATTCCTGATACAATTTTGATTTCACACGATGTCAGCAATCAAGATATAGAATCTTTGGAAACTTTTTTGAAGACGAAATTATCAAAAAAAATAGAGATATCTAGTCCAAAAATAGGCAAAAAAAAAGAGTTATGTAATATTGCATTAGAAAACTGCAAAGAGTTGCTTAGAATAAAACATGAAAATGCAAAAGAAGAAGTGGAATATCAAATCAAAGATTTATTGAAGCTTCAGAGAATACCTAACAGAATAGAAGTCTTTGATAATTCGCATCTGCAAGGTCTTGGTACGGTTGGGGCTATGGTTGTGTATAGTGACCAAAAATGGGACAAGCAATCTTATAGACTTTATCATCTTGAAGCTAAAGATGAATATGCACAAATGAAAGAAATGCTAACGCGAAGAGCAATGTCATTTGAATCAAATCCGCCCCCTGATTTATGGGTAATAGACGGTGGTAAAACACTATTAAATCTAGCAAAAGATATTTTAACAAGTGTTGGTGTGAATATTGATGTGATAGCTATTTCAAAAGAAAAAATAGATGTCAAAGCCAATAGAAGCAAAGGTAAAGCCAACGATACGATATATACGATAAATGAAATACTAAAATTATTGCCTACCGATAAAAGACTTCAATTTGTTCAAAAACTAAGGGATGAAGCACATAGAAGTGCAATATCTTTTCACAAAAAAACAAAAATAAAGGAGGATAAACAAATATCGATTTTATCCATCAAAGGCATTGGTGAAGCAAAACTTAAAAAATTAATAAATCACTTCGGCTCATTTGAAATAATAAAAAAAGCATCTTTCGATGATATTAAAGAGGTTTTAAACGAAAAAGATGCTATGCTTCTACAAGAATATTTTAATGAGACGGAATAAAACTTGGCGCATTTACTAATAAATAAACAAAACTATTTACATAATCTAAATATAATCAATCAAAAGTTACAAAATATTGACAAAATTGCCGTAGTACTCAAAGATAACGCATATGGACATGGGCTTATAAATATTGCACAAATAGCGAATGAATACGGTATAAAGAAGGCAGTTGTTAGAACTATAAAAGAGGCTGAACAAATAAAGGACTT
Organism: Arcobacter nitrofigilis; assembly: GCA_020723015.1. Taxonomy (GTDB): domain Bacteria; phylum Campylobacterota; class Campylobacteria; order Campylobacterales; family Arcobacteraceae; genus UBA6211. The sequence goes on along the minus strand of DYJR01000060.1, from coordinate 1,610 downwards.
ATTTGACTATATTTTGGTGTTGGGAGAAGTTCCCGAAGAAAACTATTCACATACTTTTCACATAACGATTAATTCATTACAGGACATAGAAAAGATATGTAAAAATACATCGGTACATCTAAAAGTGGATACCGGTATGCACCGTAACGGTATATCTATGGATATGCTAGAAGAGGCTATTTACCGTATCTCAGAGAAAAATCTTAATCTCACTGGAGTATTTACTCATCATAGAAGTTCCGATGTTTTGTCAAGTGAATTTTTTTGGCAAAAAACAAATTTTTCACATATAAAAAAAGAAGTTTTCAAGATATGTGAAAAACTTAATCTTGATATTCCAAAGTTCCATAGTTTAAATTCTAGCGGTGTATTTAGATGTGAAAAGATTGATGATGATTTTGTTAGAGTCGGAATTGCTGCTTATGGTTACCTTGATAACGAATTCCCGCTTGAAGTTCCCAATTTGAAACCTGTAGCTTCTTTAGTTGCCAAAAGAATTTCAACTACAACTATCAAAAAAGGTCAAAGGATAGGATACGGCGGAAGCTATGAAGCAATAGAAGATACTATTTCTTCTACGTATGACATAGGTTACGGTGATGGATTTTTAAGACTTACCCCTGAACACGGTGAGTTAATAACTCCAAAAGGATATAGGTTGTTAGGTAGGGTATCAATGGATTCTATTTCGCTTAATACCGATGATGATGAGGTTGTGGTATTTGATGACGTTAGAGTTTTAGCTAAAATACACAAAACAATTACTTACGAAATAATCACTACTCTATCATCAGACATAAAGAGGGTTATATGTTGAGGAAAGTAGGTTTTTGTATTTTTATCATAAGCTTAGGGTATGGTTTATTTGCAAATGATTTGCTTCAGCAGGCAAAAGAAGCTCAAAAAAACGGTGATGATAAAAAAGCAGTAGAACTATTTTACAAATCTGCAAAAGTCAATAATTCTGCCGAAGCCATTTACGAGCTCGGAAGATTTTTCTATGAAGGTAAAATCGTCAAACAAAATTTTGATAAAGCTAAAACTTTTTTTGAACAGTCTGCAGGACTAGGATTTATTGAAGCCAAGTATGCACTAGGTATTTTTTATTTTAATAAAAAGAATCCTCATCATAGTCATAAAAAAGCATATAATATTTTTCTTGAATTGGCACAAAAAGAGAATCATGCACCTTCACAAAATCGTGTAGGTATGTATTTTGCTTTCGGCATAGGAATAGACAAAGACTACAAAGAAGCAGTAAAATGGTTTGAAAAATCTGCAAATAACGGGTATGTAACAGGTCAGTGTCACCTTGCTTTGATGTATGCAAGCGGTAAAGGCGTATTTCCTAATCTCGGACGAGCAAGAGTTATAGCCCAACAAGGTTATGATGAAAAAAATCCTATATGTATTCAAGTATGGGATACTTTTAAACTAGAGAATTACGAAGAAGATAAAGGCTTCAAATTATTCAATAAGTAATTGTTTATAATGAATTCTAACATTATAATCTGTAATAGTTTTCTGTAATAACAATAAATTAACATTAATTACAAAACCAAAATTTAAATCTGAAGTGCAATTTTTTGACCTAAAAAATTATACCGATT
>DYJR01000059.1 GCA_020723015.1 Arcobacter nitrofigilis | reverse complement strand
TATCGCTTGTGTTTAGAATGCTAGGTAACCATAACGTGGTGAAACTGGACAGTTAAAAATTATAGGATAAATGAGGATGTGCTTATACGATACGGCGGTGAAGAGTTTTGTTTATTTTTGAAAAAAGATAGAGCCTCTCAAATGAGTACTTTACCGGTAATTGATAGGCTTTACAACGAATTAAAAAATACCACTTTTAGCGTAGGGCATGATAAGTTTATACATATCACGTTATCGGTAGGTATAAATATGCACCCGTATGAAAGTAGAAATTTCCATGAAGCCTTTAAACTGGCGGATGAAGCATTGTATCTTGCAAAAAAGTGGTAGGGATAGAATTATTATATATCCTGATGTGGAATATATGGTGGAAAATTCTTAGCTAGGTTTTATAATATTCTTTGTATTATACAAAAAATTTTTAAGGATTTACATGTTAGAACTTCTTATGATGGCTTATTGTTATTATCTGTTTATCAACGTATATGTATCTTTTATGCAGGTTGATTATGTGAAAAAAGCATTAAAACTAAGCCCCGTAATACTTGATACCAAAAACTATAAAATTGCAGGTGAATATTCCGTAGAAAAAGAGAAACTAAATATAGTATCCACAATGTATGATTTTGTAGTGTTTATAGTTTGGATATTTTTCGGTCTTAAATTTTTGGAAAGTATAATAACTATCGAAAATAGCATATTACAAACAGTTGTTTTTATAGATTTATTTATCATTATAAATTGGATTTTGGGGTTGCCTTTTAGTATTTATATGACATTTAAACTTGATAAAAAATACGGCTTTTCAAATATGACTACAGAACTTTATATCAAAGATACCATAAAAAGCGGTGCGTTGTTTTTGATATTCGGTTCGTTGGTAATAGCTATTGTTGCGTATATCATAGAGTCATTACCTCTGTGGTGGATATGGGGATTTGCTTTTATATTTGGTGTAATTTTGCTTATCAATATGCTTTATCCCGTGATTAGAGATAAAATGTTTGACAAATTTGAACCTCTAAAAGATAAAGAATTAGAAGGCAAAATAGAAAACTTACTTCAAAGCGTAGGGTTTAAAAGTAGTGGAGTTTTTAGCGTAGATGCGAGTAAAAGGGATAACCGTCTAAATGCTTATTTCGGTGGACTTGGAAGTACAAAAAGGGTAGTTTTATTTGATACTTTGATAGAAAAGCTATCTCACAATGAACTTTTGGCGGTACTAGGACATGAGCTAGGACACTTTAAAAACGGCGACATTATCAAAAATATAACCGTTATGAGCGTTGTTATGTTTATATTTTTTGCAATTTTCGGAAATTTGGGAAGCGAAGCGTTTTTAACCTTGGGACTTGAAGAAAAACCTTACTCGGTCATAGCTTTGTTTTTGATTTTTTCGGCTCCGTTGTCGTTTTTCTTGATGCCTATAATATCATACATAAGTAGAAAAAACGAATATGCTGCCGATGAGTTTGGTTCTAAAATGCAAACTAAACAAGATTTGGTTAATGCCCTTTTAAAACTCGTAAATGAAAACAAATCATTTCCGTTGGCACATAAATACTATATCTTTTTCCATTATTCCCATCCACCTTTGATAGAGAGGCTAAAAGAATTGGGACATAATATCAAAGTTCCAGATGTGGAAAATGCCCAATGATATATACAATATCGGCGACTATAGCTATTGTTTTTTCTATATTGGCATATTTTTTGTATAAAAACAAAAAAGAAAATATAGAGTTAAAGAGTGCTTTGTCTTTTTTGCAAACTCAAAATAATGAGTTGAAAATACAAAACGACGAGTTTAAAATCAATAAAGAAAAACTTCAAAATGAGTTAAATTTTGCAAAACTTGCAGTAAAAGAACTTGAAGTAAAACTAGAACAAAGTATCTCATCTTCAAAAGAGAAGTTAGAGTTTTTGGAAAATTCAAAACAAAATCTCAAACTTGAATTTGAAAAACTAGCAAGTGATATTCTTGAACTCAACAAACAAAAAATAGATTTAAGAACAAAAGAAAATATAGAATCTATCATAAAACCTTTCGGCAAAGAGATTAATGATTTTAAAGAGCAAGTACACAAACTATATTTTGAAGAAAGCAAAGATAGAAATATCCTAAAACACGAAATAGATGGACTTAAAAATTTAAGCTTAAAAATTAGTGAAGATGCAACAAACCTAACTAAAGCTCTTAAATCTCAGGTAAAAACTCAAGGTATTTGGGGTGAAATGATACTAAAAAACGTACTAGAACACTCGGGACTCAAAGAGGGTGCCGAATATACCTCCGAGGTTGCTTTAAAAAATGATGATAATAAAAGTTACCGCCCTGATGTTATTATAAATCTCCCTGACAACCGCCATATTATAATAGATGCCAAAACATCTTTGGTCGGGTATGAGAAATATATGAGTGCAAATAGTGAAGAAGAGAGAGCCGTAGGTGCAAAAGAGCATATAGACTCTATCAAATCACATATTAAATTTTTGAGTGAAAAGGATTATCCCAAATTATTGGGTATCAATTCTCTTGATTTCGTATTTATGTTTATCCCTATCGAAAGTGCAATGATTTTGGCAATAGAAAAAGATAATTCTCTTTTGAAATCAGCTCAAGATAAAAAGGTGTTTTTAGTTACTCCTAGTACTCTTATAAGTGCTTTGAAAGTGGTTGAAAATATATGGCAGTTTCAAAAAAGGTCTCAAAATGCTGAAGATATTGCTATAAGTGCAACTAAACTTTATGATAAATTTGCCGTTTTCGTAGAGACCTTTGAAAAAATAGGAAATCAACTAAATACAGTTCAAGGCTCTTATGATAGTGCTAAGAAAACATTGATAGACGGTCGCGGCAACCTTGTAGGGCAGTTTGAAAAACTAAAGGAAATGGGACTTACTCCATCAAAGAGTTTACCTAAAGTTACGGAAGATTAAACTTTCGTAACCAAAACATATCAACATATCTTGATATGTAATCATTGTTATGTTATACTTCCATAATTAGGAGTGAAAATGGATATATTTTTGAACACCATATCGGCAATAAACGATGAAACGAGAATAAGAATCCTTAGGTTTATAGATATTTACGGTGAAGTCTGCGTATGTGATATAGAAAGCTCCTTTGATATGATTCAATCACGTATTTCAAGACACCTAAAAATACTAAAAGAGGGTGGATTTTTGAGAGTAGATAGAAGAGGAAAATGGGCTTACTATAGTATCAGAAAACCTCTTGATGAGTTTCGTCAAAGTGTGCTTAAAGAGATAAGTTGTTTGGAGCTTGATATTCCAAAGCTTAATAAAGGTTGTAAAAATGATTAGTGCTAGTTTGGTATTTTTGGCAACGCTTACTATGGTGATAGTTCAACCTCGAGGTCTTCAAATAGGAACGTCCGCCATTATAGGGGCTGTGGTTGCTTTGGTTTTGGGGATAGTTAGTTTTTCAGATGTTGTGGAAGTCTCTTCCATAGTATGGGATGCAACGTTGGCTTTTATAGGTATTATTATAATGTCTATGGTGCTAGATGAGATAGGGTTTTTTGAGTGGTGTGCCATAAAAATGGCGAAGCTTAGTAACGGTAGGGGGCATTTGATGTTTGTTTATGCCTTGCTTTTGGGTGCTTTTGTATCGGCACTTTTCGCAAACGACGGAGCTGCACTTATACTTACACCAATACTCTTAGCAAAAATGAGGATATTACAACTTAATCTAAAAACTATTATAGCGTTTTTACTTGCAGGTGGATTTATAAGCGATAGTGCGTCTTTGCCTTTTGTATTTTCAAACCTCACAAACATAGTGACGGCAAACTATTTTAATATAGGATTTTTGGACTATACTCTTAATATGATAGTCCCTTTTATCTTGAGTGTAATAGTAAGTATAGTCGTACTTTGGCTAGTTTTACGCAAAGATATCCCAAAAGAGGTAGATGTAAGCTTACTAAAAAATCCTGATGATGTCCTCAAAAGCAAACCTTTATTTTATGCTTCATGGGTCTTTTTGGCTCTTTTATTATGTGCATATTTTGTAGGAGATGCCTATGATTTGCCTATTTCTGTTTTTGCTTTAGGTGGTGCTTTGATATTTTTAGGAGTGGCAAGTTATCTAAAAGTTGCACGTGCATGGCTTACTATCAAAACAGCCCCTTGGCAAGTGGTCTGGTTTAGTATAGGGCTTTATATAGTGGTTTATGGACTTAAAAATGCCGGACTGACCGATTATTTGGCATCTATTTTGGTTAGCTTAGCCGATAAAAGGGATTTGCTGGCTGTTGTAGGTACCGGATTTATCTCAGCTTTTCTTAGTGCAGTGATGAATAATATGCCGACTATTATGATAATGGATATATCACTAGCAAATATAGGAAACGAGGCTATGATATATGCAAATATTGTAGGGTGTAACCTAGGGCCTAAAATGACACCTTTTGGAAGTTTGGCTACTCTTCTTTGGCTACATGTACTAGCTCAAAAAGGGGTCAAAATAAGTTTTGCCGAATATAGTAAATTTGGACTTATTGTAACACCACCTGTGTTACTCATAGTTTTATTAACATTAATCTAAAAAAGGAGAAAATATGGATAAGAAGGTATTAGTTTTATGTACGGGGAATAGTTGTAGAAGTATTATAGCTGAAGCACTTATAAATGCAAAGCTTGATGGCGTGATTGCAAAAAGTAGCGGTGTTAGAGCTAGTGGCAAGGTCAATCCAAATGCAAAGAGACTTTTGGAAGAAAAAGGGATTTGGAAAGATGAGTATCATAGTAAAACGCTTGATACGCTTATAGATGAAGAGTTCGATTTAATTGTTACCGTATGCGACCATGCAAATGAAACATGTCCTATGTTTCCAAGACCCATGCCAAAAATACATGTGGGATTTGAGGATCCAGACGGCAAGGGATATGAAGCATTTGAGGCTACTTATAAAGAGATACAAGAGGTGCTTTTACCGGCTGTAAAAGAGGCTTTATTAAAATAAAGTTTCTTTTAAATTAATAAAGGATTTTTATGTTTGATTGGTTGGAAGGTTTAAGTGCCAAATTGGTTTTTGATATTTTTGGTTTTCAAGAAAAAAGTGCTATAGGTGATGCTTTGCACTTTTTATATGTGATACTATCAAGATTTTTATCCTTTTAGTCACTATTATCTATCTTGTAACATTACTTAGAAGCTATTTCCCCGTAGAAAAAAAGAGCCTATATAGCGGGAAAACATAAACTAACCGGACATATATTAGCATCTATTTTCGGCGTACTTACACCGTTTTGTAGCTGTAGTGCTATTCCTCTTTTTCTTGGGTTTTTACAAGCTAGGATTCCTCTTGGGGTGACATTTAGCTATCTTATATCAGCTCCTCTTAGTGATGCGGTGGTCATTGCACTATTACTATCTCTTTTTGGTTGGAAGATAGCACTACTTTATGTTGGTGTTGGGCTTATTATTGCTATAATTGCCGGGCTTATAATAGGAGCTATGAAGCTTGAAAAAGAGGTTTTGATAGCGGTTAAGCCTGTGGGTGATATACATTATCAAGAAAACGAAACACTTTTTGTCCATAGATTAAAAGAGTCATGGGAATATACGGCTGATATATTCAAAAAGATTTATGTGTATGTGGTTGTGGGTGTTGGAATAGGTGCGTTTATCCATGGGTATATACCTGCTGACTTTATCGCTAAATATGCAGGCGGTGATGTATGGTATGCACCTATTATTGCCGTAGTAATGGGTGTGCCTATGTATTCAAATGCTGCCGGTATTTTGCCTCTAGTGGAAGTGCTTACAAGTAAGGGTATGCTTCTTGGAACTGCACTATCATTTATGATGGCTGTGGTTGCTTTGAGTTTACCTGAAGCAATGATACTTAAAAGGGTATTATCTTTGAAGCTTATAGGGATATTTTTTGGAGTTGTGAGTTTTGGTATTCTTATGGTAGGATACCTATTTAATATGATTTTGTAATTGGTAATTGGCAACAATTCTTACTAATAACCAATACACCAATATACCAATACACTAATTACTAAAAAGGGGTAGTAAATGAAAATAGAAATATTAGGAACCGGTTGTGCAAAATGCAAAAGCTTGGAAGAAGTTGCAAAACAAGCTGTAGCCAAAGTTGGCGGATTCCATGAAGTTAAAAAGGTAGAAGATATTGTGAAGATTATGAATTATGGTGTTATGAGTACACCTGCCCTTGTTATAGACGGTATAGTCAAATTTAGCGGTAAGATGCTTAGTGTCGATGAGATTGTAGCATTTATGCATAATAGTTAGAAATTTATCAATAGAGAGTTATTTTGTGCTATAGTATCAATAATACTTCTACATAAAATTCAATTCGGAGGTAACTGCTATGAATCTTAAAAAAACCACCTCATTACTTATGTTGTTGTCAATGATAGCAATGACTTATACTGGTATAATTTTGTTTGTGTCTCCTCAAGGAAGAATAGCTAACTGGGCGAATTGTGAATTATTTGGGCTTTTAAAAGGTGATTATGAGGCTTTGCACTCTACTTTTATGGTAGTTTTTATAATAGCTAGTTTATTGCACATATATTACAATTTCCGACCGATAGTGTGTTATCTAAGTAATCAAGCAAAAGAATTAATTATTTTTACAAAAGAGATGGTTATTTCCATTGTTATTACTTTATCCTTTATTATCGGTACTTTATATGAAATGCCGCCTTTTACTACATTTCTATCATTAGGAGATAAAGCTAAAGATTATTGGGTAGGAATATACGGTGAACCTCCTTATGGGCATGCGGAACTTTCAACATTGAAAGTTTTTATCAAAAAAACTAAACTTGATGAAGAAGAAGCTTTAGAAAATTTAAAAAAAGGCAAATATTACATTTGATAGTTTAGATGAGAAATTGATTGATATTGCAAAAAAAATAAAAAGTCTCCAAACGATATATACGAAATTATGGATAATGAGACAGACTTTTAGAAAATATTTGGATATTCTAAAAAATATTTACAATATAATCTAAAGTATCTTGACAGATTTAGTCAAGTTTAATATAATTCCATAATCAAAGCTATTTTATAGGGCATTAACATATTATATGATAGACTTATAAGAAATAGTATTTATTACAAGGAATTTTTATGGAACAACAAACTTTAGCCATACACGCCGGATACGATAAGACATTTGGTTACGGTAGCATGAGCGTACCGATAGAGCAAACTACGGCTTATGCCTTTAGAGACGCAGACCATGCGGCGAATTTATTTAGCTTAAAAGAGCTAGGACCTATATATTCAAGACTTACAAATCCTACTTTGGATGTATTAGAAAAAAGATATGTTGCTTTAGAAAAAGGTGCAAGTGCTATAGCTGTAGCTTCTGGGCAGTCGGCAATATTTTATGCCATAGCAAATCTAGCTGAAGCCGGTGATAACGTATTGATGTCAAACAAACTATACGGTGGGTCGGTTACTTTACTGGCTCATACTATGAAAAGATTCGGGTTAAGCGTAAAGGTGTTTGATTGCGAAAATGCGGACAATCTTGAAACCCTTATTGACGACAAAACAAAAGCTATATTTTTTGAGTCGTTATCAAATCCACAAATTGCCGTAAGCGATGTGGAAAAAATAGTTGCAATAGCAAAAAAACACGGTGTAATAACGGTATGTGACAACACCGTAGCAACCGCTGCTTTGTTTAATCCTATCACATGGGGTGTTGATGTAGTAGTACATTCCGCGTCAAAATATACGGACGGTCAAGGTAGAGCAATAGGCGGTATCGTAGTTGAACGTGAAGGGTTAAACGAGTTTTTCGCTTCAAACCCTAGATATACCCATTTTAGTTTACCTGATGAGAGTTATCACGGGCTTGTTTATACAAGTTTACCGTTGCCGTGCTTTTGTTTGAGAATCAGACTTGCACTTCTTAGAGATATAGGTGCTTGTATGAGTCCTTTTAATGCTTGGCTGTTGATAAACGGTCTTGAAACATTGAGCCTAAGAGTAGAAAGACATTCAAAAAATGCTTTGGAAGTGGCTAAATTCTTGGAGTCTTGCCCTAACGTAAAAGGGGTAAATTATCCTGCTTTAGAGTCACACAAAGGGTATGCAAAGGCAAAAAAATATTTCAAAGACGGTTATGCAAGTGGATTGTTGTCATTTGACGTTGGAAGTTTTGAAGAGGCAAAATCTATAATAAATAGCGTAAAACTATTTAGCGTAGTGGTAAATATCGGGGACAGTAAATCTTTGATTACACACCCTGCTAGTACGACCCATTCACAAATTCCGGCAGATGAGCTAATCAAATCAGGGATTAATCCTGCAACAATAAGACTTAGTATCGGTTTGGAAGACCCGAAAGATTTGATAGAGGACTTGAAAAAAGCGTTTAATTAAGATGTTGAGCAACTAAGGGAGGAGCGTAAAGAAAATGTGAACTGCTTCACATTTTTAGCTCCGCACGGCGATGTCTATGTGTGAGCGAAGTGAGCACAGACATACGCCTGAGTTCATTAGGTTAGGTTTGAGAAACTGAGTTTTTATTGCTTAGTCTCTCTATTTCTTAGTCTCTCAGTCACTTTACAAAAAGGAAAAAAATGAAATATGCAAAAAACGTAATAGAACTTATAGGCAATACCCCTTTAGTAGAGATACGATTAGCAAGTCAAAATGCTCTTGTTTTGGGCAAGTGTGAATTTATGAATCCTACTCATTCCGTTAAAGATAGAATAGGTTTCAATATGATAAACGTAGCATTACAAAACGGAACTATCACTAAAGATAGCGTTATCATAGAACCTACAAGCGGTAATACAGGTATCGGACTAGCTAGCGTATGTGCTAGTATGGGGATAAAACTTATACTTACTATGCCTAGTTCTATGAGTATGGAAAGAAGACAGCTTTTGAGTGCTTTAGGGGCAACTATAGAACTAACCCCTGCAGAACTTGGTATGGGCGGTGCCGTAGCTAGAGCTGAAGAATTGTCAAAAGAGATTGATAATTCGGTTATTCTACAACAGTTCCAAAATCCTGCAAATCCTGCTGTTCATGAGACTACTACCGCACAAGAGATATTAAAAGACACAGGAGGTAAGGTTGATATTTTTGTAGCAGCCGTTGGAACGGGAGGAACACTTAGCGGTGTTGGAAAAATTTTAAAAGAGTATAACCCAAATATAAAAATAATAGCGGTAGAACCTTCAAGCTCACCGGTTCTTAGCGGCGGTAAACCTGGAGCTCACAAAATACAAGGTATAGGGGCAGGATTTGTACCTAAGATTTTAAACAAAGATATTATAGATGCAATAATAACCGTTGAAAACGAAGATGCCTTTGAAACATCAAGACAACTTGCTAAAACTGAAGGACTTTTGGTAGGAATCTCAGCCGGTGCAAACGTATATGCAAGTAACTTGATAGCTTCAAGAGCTGAAAACAAAGGCAAAACAATAGTTACAATACTATGTGATACGGGAGAGAGATATTTAAGTAGCGGATTGTATGATTAATCTCTAAAATCAATCATAATCTGTCTTATCTCCTTTTTGCATTCTAGAACTATATTTACTATTACAGAGTCAAAGTGTAAACCGCTTTGACCTTTTATATAACGGACATTCCCGATAAAAAACCTCTCTAAT
>DYJR01000058.1 GCA_020723015.1 Arcobacter nitrofigilis | reverse complement strand
GATTATAAGTGAAGCTATCCCCACCCATGTCATCGTAATATCAGGGAATACCGGTGTGTCACCGCCACTTGCAAATGCACTGATGATACTAAAAAATAGTGTCAACAAGACTTTAATCATAAAAAGCTCCTTTTTCTGCATAAATATTGCAAAAATAAATTAAACGTCTTGATTATACACTAAAAAAGCTAAATTTAATAACCTTTTGATGTAATGATTATCCCAAGCACTATAAGACTGAGTCCTATTAGTTTGTAAAGATTGAAATTTTCTCCCATAAAAAGCGTGGAAAATAAAAATACTATTACAAAAGTAAGACCCATAAAAGGGTACGCGTAACTAAGCTCAAATTTGGTCATAGCAGCCATCCAAAACATAGAAGCCAAAAAGGCACTTACAAAACCGCTTAGTATAAAAGGGTCTAAAAATAGTTTTAATAAAAACACGATTTTTTCGATAGAACCATCGGGTAAATGCCCGTAGTTCGGCATTCTCCATTTGATTATGAGTTGACCGTAAACCGTAAAAAATATTGTTCCGAAAATATAAACATAGCCCATATTAATAACCGTAAAATCTATTGAGGACTTTGACTACCTCTTGTATTTGTGCCGTGGATAGTCCATAGTACATAGGCAACCTTATCAATCTCTCACTCTCTTTTGTGGTGTATATATCATCTCCTCTAAACTCACCGAATGCAATTCCGGCAGGAGATGAGTGAAGTGGTACATAATGAAACACTGCACCTATTTCCTCTTTTTTAAATTGTTCTAGGAGTTTAGTTCTAGTATCCAAATCTTTTACTTTTAGATAAAACATATGAGCATTATGAATACACTCCGTCGGAACGGTAGGGAGTTCTATTAAGCCTTTTGATGCAAGAGGAGATAAAAGCTCATAGTATTGTTTCCATGAGTTTAGTCTATTTGTATTTATTTTATCCGCCGTTTCTAGTTGAGCAAACAAAAACGAAGCACTAAAATCATTGAGTAGATAGCTACTACCCACATCAACCCATGTGTATTTATCGGTTATACCTCTAAAAAACTGACTTCTATTCGTCCCTTTTTCACGCACTATTTCGGCTCTATGAATAAAACTTTCATCATTTATGATAAGTAATCCACCCTCTCCACCGCTTGTATAGTTTTTGGTTTCATGGAAGCTATAAGCCCCAATATGTCCAATAGTACCTAGAGTTCTATTTTTGTATTTGCTCATCATCCCTTGAGCTGCATCTTCTATCACAAAAAGATTGTGTTTGAGTGCTATTTCCATAATAGTATCCATCTCGCACCCCACACCGGCATAATGAACGGCTACTATTGCTTTTGTTTTTGGAGTGATAGCACTTTCTATTTTTGTTTCGTCTATATTCATAGTATCGGCTCTAATATCCACGAAAACAACTTTAGCCCCTCTCAAAACAAAAGCATTAGCGGTACTTACAAATGTAAAACTAGGCATGATGACTTCATCACCCTCTTTTATGTCTATCAAAATTGCTGCCATTTCAAGGGCATGGGTACATGATGTGGTAAGTAGTGCTTTTTTGCAAGGCAAATGCTCTTCAAACCATTGATGACATCTTTTACTAAAAGACCCATCACCCGATATTTTGGTATTTTTCATAGATTCTAATACATATTTTTCTTCGTTGCCCGTTAGAGGCGGTAAATTAAAATGAATCATTGTTTTACCTTATTTAAACTTTTCATATATTTCGGTGCTTCATCACCCACATTAAATATCAAATCCAAAATACTAACTCCGTGTTCAAAAGGTGGGTATAGTTGTTCATACTCTTGGTATCCGCCGTAGTTCATCCATTCTACTTTGATATTCTCTTTTTCAAACATCCCCTCATCAAGATAATCTTTGGCTGCAGGTCCGCTTAGGTATATATTTGCCCCGGCATCTTTGCATATTTGAAGTAGTCTGAGGGTTTGACCCTCTACAAGATTGAAATCTTCACATTTTGAGATTTTGGTATCGATACCCAAAATTTTATTTATAGTCATTATAAATTTGTAGTTGATATTGCTTAAAAACTCTTCGGTTTCTAACTCTTTGTAAAGTTCGCTAAAAATATTCTCGTATTGCTTGAAATATTTTGCTTTTGAATAGTACTGGACCAATGTTTTGTAGTGCTTGTTTGCCCATAGGTGATTTGTCACTTTTGTTTCATTGATTTTTTGGCTACTTGATGAAAAATTACAAGGTATGGTAATCCACTCCGTACCCTTTGGAGTTTTGATTTTGTTTCTATTTCGCCAGTCGTTTTTTGTGTATTGAACGCAATCGTACAATACAAACTCATCAACGCTCCCTATAATATCAAAGTACCCTTTCCAAGGGATATAGTTGGACTGTAATATGGCAAGACTTTTCAATTTATTACCTCGTCAACAATATATAAAGGTCTATTTTTGACTTCATCGAAGATTTTTCCTATATAAATACCGATAGTCCCCAAGATACCGAAAAGTACCCCAAAAAGGAAGAAAGTAGAAACCATCAAACTCGTCCACCCCTCTACGCTAAACCCGTAGGTAAAGTGTGCAATAACCAAAGAAAAAGCAACAACCAACGATATAAACGATATAAAAAGCCCTAGTTTTATGATAAGTTTTAGCGGTTTGTTTGAGTGAGCTACTATAGAGTCCGTAGCCAAATCTATCATTTTTGATAGGGTATATGAGGACTCGCCGTATTTTCTCTCAACGTGTTCGATGTCTATTTTCGTACTTTTAAAACCTACGATTTTGAGCAAAAGTAAAAAATCCCTACTTCTTTCTTTTAGACTTTTTACCGCTTCTATGGTTTTTCTTGAGAAAATCCCGTAGTTTCCTATGGTATGGTCGTGTTCAAAATCGGTAAAATATTCTAAAACGCTATAAAAAAGTTTTGAAGTATATGCTTTGAAAAAGCTATCTTGCCTCTCTACACGTCTTCCGTAAACTATATCATACCCCTCTTTGGCTTTTGCATAAAACTTTTCCAGCTCTTCCGGTTTGTCTTGCAAGTCGCAATCCATAATCACCACGTAATTACCACTTGAATAATCAACCCCTGCGGTGATAGCATAATGCTGACCGAAGTTTCTTGATAGTTTTATAGCTTTTACGCATTTGTCGTTTTGGGCTATTTTGGCTATCTCTTCCCAAGAGTTTTGCGGACAGTTGTCGTTTATGAAAATGATTTCAAAAGAATCACATATTTTTTCCAAAGTGCTTTTTGTTCTTGCGTAAAGCTCTCTCAAACTCTCTTTACATCCATAGACCGGTGATATTACACTTATTTCCATTTATAATCCTAGTTATTTATAGGGTTTTGGTTGTATATATAAATATTATAGTTTTGTAATTCTATTTTTCTTATATAAGACGAACTTTTATTGACTTTTTCAAATCCTTCGACTTTATCTAACGGCATCAAAACAAAGGTGTTTTTATCGCTGTAAGAGTTATCATACCATGTCGTGCTCGTAAGCCAAGTACCTCTTTTGATGACATACTCGCTCTCTAGCGGTCTTACTTCCACACTATTGTCGCTCAATATCGTAAAAATATGAGAGTGCCAATAGGGTGCATAGCCTTTGCTTAGATTGTTTTCTTTCAAAGTTTGTATCACTTCCGTTCTTGAATCAATGATATTTTTACTCTTTTGAATATCCAAAGTATTAAAAATCGAAATATATGATAAAACAACTGAAAATAGCAAGATGATTTTGATATTTTTTGAAAAATATTTCCACATAATTCCGTTTGATACCGAAATGAACATAGTAAAAGGTATTACGTATCTTATATTTTCCCTTGCTGCATAAAGACCGTCTATATGCAACGTGGTAATACAATATATACCAAAAACCGCTATAAAGCCCACATAACTGACACTTAGAGTATATGACTCGCTAAAAGTCATACTTGATTTGTTTTTTAGGGCATAATAAATAGGTGCAAAAAAAGCTACGGGATACAAAAGAAATTTCAATAGATAAGTCACACCCTCAATGGATACAAAAGGTGTTTTTTCTCCCCAGTCTGCTCCGTATAGATTGACAAGTCCTATGATAGAGTACCAAATATGTTCAGGTAGTTTATCAAGAGGTATTATAAGGGTGCTGTTTACCCCTTTTTGCATTAGAATACTATCAGAGATAAAATACCGATAAACAAGCCCCAAAACTACCCCTAGAGCAAAATATATGATAATCTTTTTGTATTCAAAATTGATTGATTTATAAAAATACATCAAAGGCAAAAATAGAGGCACTATAAAATAAATCCCAAATCTACTAGGATTTTCGGCTACGAAAAATACACCGATAAGTACAATGCCAAGTTTTACTAGGGTGTGTTTAGCGTGATCTTGTTTATCAAGAAGTATAAACAAAAACAAATACCCAAGCAATGCGGTATAATACCAGATATAAGCACTCTCTCCGTACATCTCCCTTGCATACATAGGTGAATACAAAGTCGAGATTCCGACCAAAGCTATGAGTATCCCCTCTGTAGATATACCTATTTTTTTTAGAAAAACGTATGTTAAATAAAATGTGAAAAAAGCAAAAATAAGCACCGCAAACACGTGGATATAGTACCCGTGAATCCCTAAAACGGAAAAAGGTATTATAAGAGTGTGTTTAAATAGAGTCCAAATATCACCATTTACATACCACCACGAAATAGGGTAATATGATGAAGTGGAAACTATCTCATCTGCTAGTATGTTTGCAATAGCTGCGTCGGAGTTGAAAAATGCCGGGTAAATATCTATTTGGTAATATGCAATCAATAAAATATTAATTACAAAACATGATAATAAGGATACTTTGTAGTTTAACTTCATGCACTTTTCTTTTCGCCTTTTTAGGGGCTGTTTAATAATGCGAATTTTATCCTAAAAATCCTAAATTTTGATAATCAAGATGATACTATTACTTAAGAATATTTTTTCATTTGTATATTATGTTGTTAGAAAAATCCATCATTAAATGAAAAAGCTCACAATTTTTATGATTTGAATTATATAATTTATGAATCTCAATTGTATTAAAAAAACTACCTATTTTCTGCATATTGTTATCAATATTGATATTTGTTATAATAAAACCTATCATGCCGTTAATTCCATAACGAGATGGATAATAGTATTCATGATTTTCGGATTTGTATTTTGTTATAAATCTATTAATACCATGTTCAATATAAGCTTTATTAAGTTTTGAAGAGCCATCTAATCTTTTACATTCTATTACATAAAAAGCTTCATCTTCTTCAAAATCGTTTAATGAAATAATTTGTATATCTACTCTACCATCATTAACATCGATTTCTTTAAAAAATCTAAATCCATAAATGTTACAAATATTATTCCGAATTGTTTTGTTTTGAAGGTACTCTAATAATAAAACATCTCTGATTTTATTTTCATTATTACTTGGAAGTTCAACTTTATCTAAAAGCATTAACTCATAACAAAGGTAGATTTTTGTTATCAAGTCTTGAAATTCACTCTGATAATTATCCACAGCAGAATTAAAATGTGTTGTATCTAAATTATATTCTAATCCAAAATTTAAATCTGAAGTGCAATTTTTTGACCTAAAAAATTATACCAATTTTTACCTTTTTTAATACGTGATTGTACTATTTTTTAAATAAAAGTTTATTTATTTTTTCATAATGTAATCTAAATATAACTTTGTATTTATAAGATTCGTTTTAAATTGATATATTAAGGGATAATATTTGAAAGCAAAATCGATTGCAACAAAATTTGTTTATCGTGCTTTAGTAATAGCTTCTATAGTATTTATATTTAGCTATTTTATTTTGAGTTTTTATAAAAGTTCAATGGAAAAGGATATATATACTCAAACTAAACAAAATCTAATTTCAACTTTGGATGGATTGGTTGCCGCAAAAAAAGAGATAGGTATTACAAATGCAGTTTCAATAGCAAGGTCTCAAATCGTTCAAGAAGCTCTTAGGGTTGAAGATAGAACTTTAGCTATAGATTACATGATTAATATTAGAAAAGGTATGCAAGATTTTACCAATTTTAGAAATGTAAAGATACATATCCATACTATTGATAACACATCTTTTATACGTAGCTGGAAAACTAGTAAGTATGGAGATGATTTGAGTGATGATAGAAAAAGTATTGTAGATGTTAATAAGACAAAAAAACTTTATAACGGTTTTGATATTGTTGATGATAAACTTGTTATGACCTCTATTATACCCGTAATCGATAAACAGGGCAATCATCTAGGTTCGTTGGAATTTATGCAAGGGATTGATTATATTGCTTCTGTTATGCAAAACAATGATTCTGCTTTGCTACTTTTAATGCCGAAAGAGTTTGCAAAATATGAAATAGAACAAGAGTTAGTATTTAAAGATGATTATATTGTTTCTCAGTCAATGATTGATAATGAGTTCAAAGAAAATTTGATTACGCAAGATATGCAAAATATTTTATCTAACGATTATATTATAACGGATAAATATTTAATAACCCATCTTGAAGTTAGAAATCAAGCATCTGAGATTATAGGATATTTTTTAGTAGCAAAAAAAATAGACGTTGTTCAACAAGCAGTTAGTGAAGCTTCAAGCATGATTATAGTTGCATTAATATTGTTAGGTGTAATTATAGCGACCATGACGGTGTCATCAATATTTACACTTAAAATAATGGTTATAGAGAGAATAAAAGCCTTACAGAGTGCTATTGATAATATCAGAAAGACAAATAAAGCTAATACTATAGAAAATAACTTTGTTGATGAAATAGGTGCGGTATTACATAGTTTTAATAAATATATTTTATTTATCAAAGATGGTATTAGAAAGGATGAAGAAACTATCATGGAGGCAAAATCGGTTATAGGAAAAGTAAATGCAGGTCTTTTTAATGCAACAATTAAAAAAGAGGCAAATTCAAAAGCAGTTAATGATCTTACAAAAGAGATCAATCATATGATAGATACGACGAACAAGAGTTTAACACATCTTGCAAATGTTTTGTTAGAATACGGAAATGCAAAATTTGACCATGAAATTTCACATCTTAACGGTGTTACAGGGCTTATAGGTTCGATATTATCAGGAATCAAAACTACTAGTTCTACGGTATCGGAAATTTTAGCTTTGATTGATAACTCAAACAAAAGAATAAATTACAGTGCAGTGGATTTGAATCGTTCATCAAGCATACTAAGTGAAGCGGCTACAAATCAAGCAGCAGCGTTGGAAGAGATGGCGGCAGCAATAGAAGAAATCACTGAAATGATTAAACAAAGTACCCAAAATGCGGCTAAAATGTCTCAGTTTGCATCTAGTGTCAAAGCCTCTTCTCAAAATGGGGAAAAATTAGCCAATGATACAAGTAAGTCAATGGATGATATTGTGACTGAAGTTAATGACATAAATAATGCGATAAATATTATCGATCAAATAGCATTCCAAACAAATATTCTATCACTCAACGCTGCGGTTGAAGCAGCAACGGCAGGAGAAGCAGGAAAAGGGTTTGCAGTGGTTGCAGGTGAGGTAAGAAATTTGGCATCAAGAAGTGCGGAAGCCGCAAAAGAGATTAAAGCTATAGTTGAAAAGGCTATTAAAAAGGCAAATGACGGAAAATATATAGCATCTCAAATGATAGATGGCTATAGAGAGCTTAATACAAATATTGTACAAACTACTCAGATTATAGAAGAAGTTGCAAATGCTTCAAAAGAACAAGAGAGAACTATAAGTCAAATAAACGATACTATTAATAATTTGGATAAGGTAACACAAGAAAATGCAAACGAAGCATTGAGAATAAGCGGTATGGCGAATGAATTGGAAACATTAACAGCTTATTTACAAAATATATTGGAACAAGCATCGTTTAGTGCAGAAGCAAAACGAAGGGTGTGCGACCCTAAATTGATGTTTACCGTAAATAGATTGAAAGCGGATCATATAGTATTTAAGAATAACTCAATGGCATCTTGTGAGACACACAAAACATTTAGCGTTAAAAATCATAATGAATGTACACTAGGTAAGTGGATGATGAGTTGTACCGATAAGGATATGTTAAATTCTCCGAAATGGGCTGAATTGCAAAAAGCACATGAAAAAGTCCATTCTATGACACAAGATGTCGTTGATTTATACGCAGGTGACTATACAAACGGTCAAATAATATCTGTAACTAATAACTTAGAAGAAAATATGGAAAATGTATTTAAAATATTGGATGAATTGAGAGAAGAAAAGTGTACTAAGTTAAGAAATAGAAAATCTTAAAAGGAGTATTTATGTATAATTATACGACGGCAGGAAAAGAAATTTTATTGCAGGATAATGCTTTTATCGTCACCGAAACAGATTCAAAAGGTAGGATTATTTTTGCAAATGATGAGTTTTGTAAGGTTGCAGAGTACGAGAAAGATGAGCTGGTTGGAAAACATCATAATATTGTAAGACATCCGGATATGCCTCGTGCGGCATTTGAAGATCTTTGGAATACGATAAAAGAAGGTAAAGTATGGAGCGGTTATGTCAAAAATAAGACAAAACACGGTAATTATTATTGGGTTTTTGCTACTGTATATCCTTTTAAAAACGAAGATGGAGAACAGTGTTTTATATCGTGCAGAAGAAAACCGGCAAGGGATCAAGTAGAATATTTTGAAAAATATTACAAAACTCTCTAATTATATATTTTTTTGACATATGTCAAAGAAATGATTTGATTTTTTTGATAGTATTTCAGAAGTAACCGGCAAGAAGTGTCATGATAGATATAAGTTGATTTGACTTTTTATAACACCTCACAACAAGCAACAACACCTCCTTTGTGCTAAAAAAAGAAGATACGATTGCCGGTTATCTATAATAAGGATAAGTCCTCTTATAACAGCTCAACAAAATTTTATCCTAAGTATCTTTAAGTTGATATAAATCAATGATAAAAATTCTCTTTTTGAATAAAATTGCTTTAAAAAAAGGGAAAATATGGAAAAAATACAAAATTTTTTGATGATGTAGAAAAATAGTTATGAGTGAACCTCTGGGCGGATTACTAGGAAGTGAAAGTATAAGTGTATTTTCTTTCGGTGACGTTGTAAAACTAAGCGGTCATTCATGCCCTACGGTTGCAGGAGCTTATCTTATGACGTTATATGCCCTAAAAGCACTTCATAGCGATGAGCTACCCATAAGAGGGAATATAAAAGTCGAAATGAAAGGTAAAAAGGTGAAGGCGTAGTGGGCGTAATGGCAAACGTAGCTTCATTTATAATAGGTGCGAAAGAAGAAGACGGATTTAAAGGGCTTGGCGGTATATTCGCTAGAAATAATCTTTTGTTTTTCGGTGCAAAAATCAAAGGCGAGATGAAGTTTACTAGACTTGATACAAAAAAGAGTGTAGAGGTAAGCTATGATATATCAAATATTGCTTTGAGCGATTTTGATGGTAGTTTGATACAAAAATCACTTATGAATAAAGCTACAAAAGAAGAGATGGAACTTTTGGGTAAACAATGGCAAAAAAGGGCGAGTGAGATACTGCTTGTGCATAGAGATAAAGCGGTGATTATTTTATAATGAGTATGGTATATTGGTATATTGGTGTATTGGGGCAGACTTTCTCTTCCCCAATACACTAATAACTAATTACCAATTACTTACTTAAAACGCTTCCCACTCAT
>DYJR01000057.1 GCA_020723015.1 Arcobacter nitrofigilis | reverse complement strand
GGTATAATTTTTTAGGTCAAAAAATTGCACTTCAGATTTAAATTTTGGTATTTTAAGATAAGAACATTACATGTTGCGATATTATTTCTGTATGAGCAAGTCTTAAATATATCGTTGAAAATGAAAATATACAGAAAAAAGGGGTCTGACCCCAAAAAAACATAAACAATAAAATCAAATACTCATATCATAAAGCTCTTTGAAAATATAAGCTTCTACAATATCTTCTATATATCGCTGTGTAGGAGCTATCAAAACGGCGATATTTTGTTCCATATAAGGCCATACGTATTCCGTCTCGTTTTGAACTATTACGCAATCTATCATATCTGTTATCTCATCTTGAGTTTCATATATATCAAGGCTTTGCATTCTCCCTTCTTCCATAACCATTAGTCCCCAAAACTGTGCGTCATTTAGTTTGGTAAGCTTTGCTTCATTTTCTATATTGCTATCAAGCGGTAATAAAATATTCATTATAAACTCCGATATTTTTGTAAATTTTATACCAATCAATTAAATAAAAAGTGGATATAATTATATCCTTATTACAAATCTTATAAAGGAGGAAAAGATGTTATACGCTAAACACTACTTTAGTTTCTTCGGAATGTTGGCAAACAGCGTAAATGCAAAACTTATGCAAATGGTATCTAGTTTTAGACAATTACGACTTTCAGTGATGCCGATGGTTACCGATATGGAACAAAAACTCAAAAACGCAGTAAAAAATCAAACAAAAATACAAAAATAAAAACAAGGATAAACAAATGACTAAAAAAATCTCCATAAGCTTAGTTGCAAGCTTTTTAATAGCAACATACTCTAACGCAAACACTCAAAACTTAGGGACGATAGAAATCTCAAGTGCAACCAAATCAAACCAATCAATCAAAGATGTTACAAGCAATGTGGAAGTAATCACAGGTGAGGAACTTGAAGAAAAAAATCTAACTATGGTAACGGAAGCTCTAAATCTAGTAAACGGTATAAATTTTACTAGCAATGGAGGACTCGGAAAACAAACTAATGTATATTTAAGAGGATTTGATTCTAAAAGAGTGTTGGTACTAATAGATGGAGTAAGATACAATGATATTACAAGTGTAAGTGGTGCTTCTTTTGATAATTTAATGATTAGCGATATTAAACAAATAGAAATTATAAAAGGGTCTCAAAGCGGAATTTGGGGAAGCGACGCAAGTGCAGGGGTGATAAATATCATCACAAAAGGGGCGGAACTTGGGCTACACGGAAGCATATTAGCAGAATACGGAAGCTTCAATACAAAAAAATACAATCTCGCCACATCATACAAAAACGATAAATTTTATTTTAAAGTAAATCACCAAAAACTTACAACAAACGGTTTTACGGCTTATGCCGCAAGGGGTGAGGATATAAACAAATATGAAGACGACGGATACGAAAATAAAACAACAAATTTTAAATTTGGAATTAATATAGACGACGATAATAAAATAGATATGTCGCATACGATAATAGATACTTATAATGAATTTGATAGCACCACCGCCGACAGTGAAGCTTACTCATTGTCAAAAACAAAAATAAGCAGTGCGAGATTTGAAAACGTAAATGATTTTGCAACTAGTGAGTTATCATATTCTAAAACTGATTTTTATAGATACTACCCCACTTACACTTACAATAGTACGTATGACGGGAATTTGAATGAAGTGAGTTTGAAATCGAAAATTGATTATTTAAACAATAACTCATTTGTGATTGTGGGCGGTGATCTTAAGGATTTTGAACAAAAAGATATAATCAACAAAGACTATACAAATAAAGCACTTTTTCTCACAAATAGCAATAAGTTTGATAAGCTTATATTAACAGAGTCGATAAGAGCCGATAAATACGACGCTTTTGATGATAAAACTACCGGAAAAATAGGAGCAAAATATAATATCACCGATGCTTTTGCGATATTTACAAATTACGGAACTGCATACAATGTCCCTACTCTTGGGCAATTATACGGAGCCTTCGGTCCAAATCCAAATCTAAAACCGGAAACTACAAAATCAACGGATGCGGGTTTTGAGTATATGAACTTTAAGGCTACGTATTTTAGCAATAAAGTCGATGATATGATAGAGTGGAGTGACAGCAAGTATAACAATATAGAAGGCACTTCAAAACTAAAAGGCTTTGAATTATCATACGGCAAAGAAATCTTTGCAGATACACTTTTGGGACTAAACTATACACATTTGAGTGCAAAAGACAAAGACGGCAAAAACCTAGCAGGAAGACCTAAAGAGAGTTTGAAATTCGGTGTTGATTATTATGGGTTTGCAAATACACATCTTGGACTTTACGGAGAGTACATAGGTACAAGATACGATAAAGCCGATGACAAAGGGGAACAAACGGGAAGATATACGGTTATCAATACGGTAGCCGACTATACACTAAATAAAAACGCAAAAATTTATGCAAAAGTGGATAATATAACAAATAAATATTACCAAAGCGTAAACAACTATGCCACATCACCAAGGGCATATTATGCAGGTATAAAGGTATCATTTTGAGATATATAACTTTTTTATTTCTGTTTTGCATAAACCTTTTTGCCTATGATAGAATAATAGCTCTTAGTCCTGCAATAAACGAGATAATCTTTACTTTGGGGCATGGGAACAAGATAGTAGGCAATACTACCTATTGTAAATTTCCTAAACAATCGCAAGACATCGCAAAGGTCGGGGGATATTTCTCCCCTTCCGTAGAAAAAATACTAAATCTAAAACCGGATATAGTAATAATGCAAGAAAACAATTTGGACTTAAGCCACAAATTGGAAAAAATAGGGATAAAAACAAAGGTAGTCAAAATAGATACTATAGAATCTATAAAAAACACTATTTCCGATTTGGGTGAGATGCTTGATAATAAAACAAAAGCGGATGAAATAATAGGTGAAATAAACGATTCTCTTAAAAGTCTAAAAGGTATCGTAGAAAATAAAAAGATAATAATACCTATAGGCTACAACACTGACCTTTCAAAGGAGATATATGTGGTGGGTCAAAACCTCTATTTCGATGATATTATCGAAGCTAGCGGTAACCAAAATGCACTTCAAAGTAGCCGTAAAGGTCAGCCGGTACTAAATATGGAAAAAATACTCAAAATAAATCCGGATATTGTCATCATTTTATCGCCTCTTATGGTAGAAAAAGGGCTAAGTAAAGAAGAGCTTATAAATCCTTGGAAACAGCTTCCTATAAATGCGGCAAAAACGGATGCTATATATGTGCAAACCGGTGATTATGCAGGTATTCCAAGTGATAGGATTGTGCAGTTTATAAAAGATTTTAAAGGATTTTTGGTTGAAACTAGAGGTAAATAATCTTAGCACTGCTTTTTTAAAAAATATTTCTCTTTGCATTGAAGATGAAAACGTAGTAATCCTAGGCTCAAACGGGGCAGGAAAAACTACGCTAGCAAAATGTATAGTAAACCTAGAAGAGTGTTCGGACATATATTTTAATGATTTACAAGTCTCAAAAATGAGTGCAAAACAAAGAGCCGTTAATCTTAATTTTATACCTTCAAAGCTAGAAGTTTATGATGAGTATATTGATGTGGAAGAGTTTTTGGAATTAAGCATTTTAAACGGTTCGCCAAGGGAAGATTTGGATAAGTTTTTGCAAGAGTTGGGACTACACCATCTTAAAAATAAATCAACTAGATTTTTAAGTAGTGGGGAGAGTCAAATGGTACTTTTTATAAGCGGACTTTTGCAAAACTCCCATCTTAGCATATATGACGAGCCTACCGCCAACCTTGACAATGACAAAAAAATCAAAATCTATCAAATGCTAAGGAACCCTAACAAACATAAAATAGTAATAACTCACGATTTAAACCTCGCATATCGTCTTGGTTTTAGGATAATATATTTGCAAAACGGTGAAAAAATCTTTGACGGAACCAAAGATGAGTTTT
Organism: Arcobacter nitrofigilis; assembly: GCA_020723015.1. Classification (GTDB taxonomy): domain Bacteria; phylum Campylobacterota; class Campylobacteria; order Campylobacterales; family Arcobacteraceae; genus UBA6211. The sequence goes on along the minus strand of DYJR01000057.1, from coordinate 5,768 downwards.
TCAAAGATGAAAATCTAAGTTTCATATTCGGTGATTCTATAAAAAGGGTGGATGATTTTTTTATGGTGAATTTTCAATGAAAACAATCTTTTTTTTGATTGCTGTTATTATCCTTAGTGTATCACCTTTTGTAGGAGAGATGACACTTGACATATCAAAAGTATTAGATTCTAGTAGCGGGGATTATCTTTTGTTTTGGGATTTAAGGATACCTAGGGTTAGTGTGGCTTTTTTTAGCGGTGGGATACTAGCCCTTGGTGGACTTGTGTTTCAAGCTGTTTTTAGAAACTCCCTTACTACCCCTTTTACTTTGGGTGTTTCAAGCGGAGCTACTTTGACTACCGCTATTGCCATAGTATTTTTACCTGCATCGTTATTTGCTTATTCATCGATTTTTAGCTTTTTCGGGGCATTTGGAACTATCTTGCTTTTGTTTGCATTTTCAAAAAATCTCAAAGGTACACAAACCAACTCTTTGCTTCTTATAGGTATTGCTTTGTCGTTTTTTTATTCGGCCGCACTTATGGTGGTGTTTTATGTAAGTGATTTGCACCAAAGCTATTCTGTTATTAGATTTACTATGGGAAGCCTAAACGTAGTGGGTATAAATAGTGTTTTATATGTGGCTTTCGGCTCTTTGTTGTTGCTATATATCGTCCTTTTTTACAAAAAAGAACTCAAACTAATCCTAACATCCTATGACAACGCATTTTTAAAAGGGATAGAGATAAAAAAGATAAATCTAATACTACTATTTTTCGTATCTTTAAGTGTCGGCGTGTGTGTAAGCGCAGTAGGACCTATCGGATTTGTAGGGCTTGTAATACCTCATATCATCAAAATGATTTACAAACAAAGTAGTGACAAGCTAATAGTTCCCGTATTTTTCTACGGTGGGGTGTTTTTGGTGTTTTGTGATTTGATTTCAAGAAATTTAGGGACGGTTAGCGAAGTTCCTATAGGGGTGGTTACCGCATTTTTAGGTGGGCCGTTTTTTATATATATTATTTTAAATAGGAAAAAAACAAATGGTTAGTATATGTATTAGTGCTATTAGCTCAAATCAAGGCAAGACTATCTTGTCTTCTGCACTTTTGTATCACTTCAAAGACTCCGTTCGCCCGTTTAAAATAGGTCCTGATTTCATAGACCCGCAGTTTCACAGCAAAATATGTGGCACTCCTAGTATAAACCTTGATGCTTTTATGATGAACAAAAAACAAATCAAATGGCTATACGGTAACTACTCGGACAAAAAAGTAAATATTCTTGAAGGTGTTATGGGGTTTTATGACGGAATGGATAAAAAAAGCAGTGCTTATGACATCTCTAAACTTTTACAAATACCAGTGATTTTGGTACTTGACGGGAGTGGGAGTTATATTACCGTGAGTGCCGTACTAAAAGGGCTAAAAACCTACAAAAAAGACAACACCATAAAAGGGGTTGTCCTAAACCGCATTAGCTCACAAAGCCACTATGAACTAATAGCTTCACAAATCAAAAAAGACTTCAAAGATATAGAGGTCTTAGGATGGATACCAAACCATCTTGAAAGCCTACAAGACACACATCTTGGGCTTGATTTGAGCGATATGGATAAACTAGAAGATATTTCAAAAGAGGTTTTGCGACATATAGATTTAAGTATCTTGGATAATTCAACATTCAACGTTAAACATGCAAAATTAGATGACTATCCCTTTAAAACCATCAAAAAAATAGAGAAAAAAATAGCCGTAGTAAATGATGAAAATTTCTCGTTTTTGTACCATGACAATCTAAAGTTTTTGCAAGAAGTTTTTACGGAAGTGATACTAGTGAAAGCTGCAAAAGATGAGCCTATCCCAACAGATTGCGACATCGTATATATCCCAGGCGGATATGTAGAGACCCCACAAGCTTACGCCAAAATACAAAATTCACAAAACTTTAAAAACTCACTTATAAATCACGCTAAAACCAAAAAAACATATGCCGAGTGTGCAGGACTTTTGTATCTTGGAAATTGCGTGGACGATAAACAAATGAGCGGCATTTTGGATGTTGATTTTACTTTAGAAAAAAGATTTCAAAGGCTTGGATACTACTACAACGAAGACGGCGTCAAAGGTCATGCTTTTCACTATACCAAACCTTGCGATGACACTAATGGGTACGAAATATTATCCAAAGAACAAGGCGGTGACGGGGTAATAGGAAGCTGGAAAAGTGAAAACTCACTTGTATTTGGGACATATTTGCATACTATGCTAAGATGCAATAAAAAGCTTATAAAAAAGAGATTTTTATGATAAAGTTTACCCATAAAGAGCAACAAATCTTAAAGCAAATCATAACCGCTAGAAGAGATATAAGGGGTAACCGTTTCAATAAAAAAGAGATTTTGAATGAACTTCTAAATAGTACAAACAATGCCCCTTCCGTCGGGTTTTCTCAGCCTTGGGAATTTGTGGTGATAAAAGATAACGATAAAAGAAACGAAGTTTACAAAGAGTTTGAAAAACAAAACAAAAAAGCAAAAAAGATTTTTGATTCTAGGGAAATGTATAAAAGCCTCAAACTTGAAGGGATAAAAGAATCTTACCTAAATATCGCCGTTTTGTACAAAAAACCAAAATCAGATATATTGGGGCAAACGGTACAAAAGAAAATGGGTGAATATAGCGTAGTGTGTGCTATCCAAAACCTTTGGCTAAGTGCTAGAAGCTATAATATCGGTGTGGGTTGGGTTAGTATTTTACGACCTAAAAAAATAAAAAAAATACTTCAAATACCTAAAGAATACAAACTTATAGGTTACCTTTGCATTGGGTATGTGGATACTTTTTTGGATACTCCCGAGCTTGAAACTCTTGGATGGGAAAAGAAAAAAAGTGTGGAAGAGGTAGTACGATGGGTGTGAAAACAATAATTTCATTAAATGATATAAGACCATATATCAATGCAAAAAAACTAACTCCCACAATAGACGGGATAATGGATAGCGTTTATATTATAGATGATAGTTTTGTGTTAAAAGTGTTTGAAAATATGAGCAGTGAAGCCGTCAAAGAGGAATTGGAGCTTTTAAAATCGTGCGAGAATCTCAACATACCAAAAGTCGTAAGTCAAGTGATAACAATCCAAAACAAACCGGCTTTGATATATGAAAAATGTAAAGGTCAAAGCCTAAAAAAAGCCACCGTAGATGAGATTGTCCAAATAGGGAAGTTTCTGAAGAGTTTTCACGATATAACCAAAAACAAACAAAGCAACAATATGGAACTTTTTGCCAGAAATAGGCTTTATGAAATGATTTGCGATACGAAACATCACCCTTTTTTGGAGTGTTTCAACTCTTTGGATATAGAGCTAAAAAACGACGGCATTATTCACGGTGATTTGTTTTTGGATAATGCGAGTTTTTATCATGGTAAACTCTCTTGCGTATATGATTTTACTCAAAGTTGCAACGGTGATTTTTTGTTTGATTTGGGTGTAGTTGGGCTTTCATGGTGTGATGGTATAGAAGACAAAAAGGCTTTATTAAGAGGATATGAAAGTGATATTTCTATGGATATTCTTGATAAATATATCAAATATGCAGGACTTTTTTATAGTGTAAACAGATTTTTAAATAAAAGAAATTTCAAAGATTTATGGGAGAAAATAAATGATTAAAAATATAATAGGAAAGATGGACTTAATAGAGAGTCTAAGGGGCAAAAAAGCTACATTTTTACTCTCTTTGTCCAATACGAAAACAGCAAATATCGAAGGTATCACACAAGCTGGAATACCGGGGATGATACACCTTACCCCTACCCTTGATAGTGAGTTTGTATGTGTCGGAGAGGTGCGAAGCTTACCTCAAATAGCCACAACTCCAAAAGGGGTACCGACACCTGCACTTATAAGTCGAGCCGTGCATTTATTACACCCTTTTTCACAAATAGAACTCTTAAATCTTGGACTTGAAGTATCACCTAATATCGAATATTTCAAAATCCACGATTTTGGTATAAAACAAAGTGATTCCATAGATACCGGTGCAAAAATAGATGCCTTTGAAGTTTTCCAAAAAGGGGTAGAATTTGGACAAAGTTACGAGCCAAAAAGCGATTACGTAATACTCGGCGAATCAGTACCTAGCGGAACTACTACCGCCCTTACTACCGCTCTTGCTCTTGGGTATGACGCAAAAGATAAATTTAGTAGTTCATTTGCCGCAAATCCGTCAAGCATAAAACAAATAGTGGTTACCAAAGCACTTGAACTTATATCACCAAATGATGATATATTTGAAATCTTAGGCAAAGTGAGCGATAATATGCTTATTTTCAATGCAGGATTTATACTAGGAGCTAACAACAAAGATTACCGCATCATCCTTGCAGGTGGTACGCAAATGGCTTGTGTACTGCTTGTGATAAACTCTATCTTACAAACTATGCAAGGAACTATAGATAACTCTAAAGTAGCACTTGTCACCACAAAATGGGTTTATGAGGACAAAAACAGCGATATAAAAGCTCTCCTAGAGATGCTTGATTTTGAAATAAACTCATATTATACAGAATTTGATTTTGCCCTTAGTTCACACCCTGCCCTAAAATTATACGACCAAGGGGAAGCAAAAGAGGGTGTGGGAGCCGGAGGATGTCTTGCGTATGGTTTTTTGAACGGTTTAAATAAAGAACAAATTACTAGAAAAATAGAAGAGTTTTTAGTATTCTAAATCAATAATAAACAACTTAATATGGCAAATTGCAATATTTTAGAAAAATATGAAAAATCATTATATAATAATGTAAAAGTTTTTAGGGGTATGGGATGAGTGATATTATACTAAACGATGAAAATATAAAAAATAAAATTTATACCATAAGAAATTCGCAAGTAATGCTGGATAAAGATTTAGCTGAGTTGTACGGTGTTGAAACAAAAATACTCAATAAAGCGGTCGGTAGAAATATAGATAGATTTCCACCTAGCTTCAGATTTCAACTTACCCAAGAAGAATTTGAACACTTGAGGTTCAATTTTGGAACCTCAAGTCAGCATGGAGGGAGAAGATACCTGCCATACGTATTTACGGAACAAGGTGTTTCAATGTTGAGTGCCGTACTTAGAAGTACAACGGCTATACAAATTAGTATTAAGATTATAGAAACTTTTGTAGCAATGAGAAAATTCATAGCTTCAAATAGCCTAATGTTTGAAAGATTTGAAAGAATTGAAAATAAATTGTCAATTTATGATGAAAACTTTGCCAAAATATTTGATATGATTGAACTAAAAGACATCAAATCTAAAGAAGGAATTTTTTACGATGGGCAGGTTTTTGACGCATACTCTTTTGTAAGCCAACTTATCAAAAAAGCAAAAACCTCAATCATTCTTATTGATAACTACTGTGATGAGACAACACTTACACACCTAAGCAAAGCTGATAAAAAAGTCAAAATCACAATACTTACAAAAACTATCACAAAACAATTCAAACTAGACATAGAAAAATACAACAGTCAATACAAAAACCTAGAAGCTAAAGAATTTACAAACTCTCATGATAGATTTTTAATCATTGATGAAAAAGAGATTTATCATATTGGTGCAAGCTTGAAAGATTTGGGTAAAAAATGGTTTGCTTTTTCACTTCTTGATGCAGAGAGTTTTCAAGGAAACTTGTTTACTAAATTAAAAAATACAAAATCTAATGTTTGATATGTAAAACCATCCTATAAAGAATAGCTTAAATAGCTAAACTTTTTTTAGGGCGTGCT
>DYJR01000056.1 GCA_020723015.1 Arcobacter nitrofigilis | reverse complement strand
CCCATACCCAATAGTAGGAATTTAAAAGCCTCAGCTACTAAATTAACTTCTTCCACTGACAAATCTCCAATAGTTTTATAACAGTTTGTAATTATAGAGAAAAATATTCTTAATTTCTCATTCCTTAGTGCTAAAATTATTATTTATTATTGCTTATTTTATATATTGTCTGTGCTATAATTTTTTTATGAAAAGAGATACGTTAGATAAAAGAACCAAAATCGCCAATGATATAATGTTTTATATCTACACCCATATCGATACGGATATAGATATAGAAGAGTTGAGCTATGACTTGCATATAAGCAAATTTCATATGCACAGAATTTTTAAAGATATTTTTTATAGAAATATCTATGAAGCGATAAAGGCAATAAGACTTCAAAAAGCTTCACACCTACTAGTAACAAATAAACTATCTACTATTTCAGAGATTGCGGCATCGTGTGGTTACACTTCCCAAACATCTTTTATTAAGGTCTTTAAAGATAGATTTAATATGACTCCAAAAGAGTGGAGAAACGGTGGATACAAAATATATTCAACCGGTATTTTAGAACAATCGGATATTTTTACGGACTCTAAAGCGGATTTTAGCAATATTGAACCAAGCATAGTAAAAATGCCTGAATTTAGTGCTTATTATATAAGAAATCAAGGGTATGATAAAAATATCAAAAAAACTTGGCAAAAAATTTCTACATGGGTAATGGGTAATGAATTTAAAAACTATAAGCAAATTGCCCTTTATCATGACAATCCTGCCATCACTCCACCTGATTCGTGTCAATATGTAGCTTGTATCGTGACCGATGAGCCTTTGACTGTAAAAAACAGGTTACCAAAGTTTATAATATCAGGCGGAATATACGCTAAATTCGATATTGCAGGTGTATATGGAGATGTTTTGAAGTTTATTCACTGGGTATATAACGAGTGGTTACCCTCAAGCGGTTATGAAACTACCACAAAACCTGCTTATACTATATATAAGAAAAACCATTTTTTATCGGAAGACAACACTTTTGATTTAAGTTTTTATGTACCTATACAGCTTTAGGGCAATAAAAAAAGGGGAGAGTCAAACGACCCTCCCCTTTTAATGATAATATGCAAAACTTACAGTCTTGATTCGTATCTTCTAAGCATATAAAGCTTTTTAAGAAGTTTTTTTCTAGCATTGATTTTTTGTTTTTTTCTGATTTCAGTCATAGGCTCGAAATATCTTCTAGCTCTAGTTTCCGTAACGATTAAACTTCTATCGCATTGCTTTTTAAACCTTCTGTACGCTTCGTCAAAAGATTCTGTTTCTTTAACTCTAATACCCGGCATATAAAATCACCCACTTTCTTGTTATAAATTGAACAAGATTATACAAAAAACATACTAAAACTTAGTTTAAACATCTAAAATTTCAAAACTTTTGTGATATAATTATAAAAAATTCAAGGTGATAGATTTGGAATTAACTCATTTAGATAAAAATAATAGACCAAAAATGGTAGATGTAAGCAATAAAGAACCTACAACTAGAATAGCTATAGCAAACGGAACTATAACGATGAGTCAAGGTGCCTTTGATGCTATAGTATCACAAACTACAAAAAAAGGTCCAGTTATACAAACTGCCGTGGTAGCTGCCATAATGGGTGTAAAAAAAACTAGCGACCTCATCCCTATGTGCCATCCTTTGGTTTTGAGTGGTATAAACTGCGATGTAACTCAAAGAGACGATTTACCAGGCTTTGAGCTTGAAGTTAGTGTAAAATTAGACGCTAAAACAGGTGTGGAAATGGAAGCTTTGACCGGTGTAAGCATAGGACTTCTAACAATATACGATATGGCAAAAGCGATAGATAAAGGTATGATAATAAGTGACATAAAACTGACACACAAAAGTGGCGGTCAAAGCGGAGATTTCAATAGATGAAAAACGTACTTGAAGGTAAAAAACTAGAGCTTAACTACCCTTGCCTTTGGGAATATAAACTAATCTCATTTTCACATAGTGATGTTTTAGTAGCGGTTAACGAGTGCGTAAAAAAAGAGTACAAACTAAAACCTTCAAAAACAAGTGCAAAAGGTAAGTACGAAAGCTTTACTCTTGAACTATTAATTCATAATGAAGACGAAAGAATAGAACTTTTTCAAATTTTAAAATCTCATCAAAATATTAAAATGGTATTATAATGCAAAGAAGAAATTTTTTAAAAACATTAACTTTAGGTGCTACGGTACTAGCATCATCAAAACTCGATATTTTAGCAAATACTATAGATAATAATCCTCAAGATTTGTTCGTAAGTATAGAAGACTTACCGGCTTTTATAAGCGTTAAAAATAAACTTATAAATTTACTAAAAACGGTAGGTTTCGGTAATTTCAACCTAATAACATTTGACAACACGTTGTATTATGCAAGACGTAATCTAAATATCGGTGAATTTACAAAAGAAGAATTAGCACTAATCGAAAAGATCTTTTATAGCGACCCGACACAATACGGTTTTTACGGGCATAAAACTTGTGCAAACTTGACGGATGTAATAAATGAAAACGATGTTTATAAAGTACCTAATTCAGGACATTTTATATTTAAGGGAACATCTTTAAACCATTATAACAATATCATAAAAGATATAGGTGATAGCGTAATCTTAACATCAGGGGTAAGAAGCATAGTAAAACAACTTAGCCTTTATCTTAACAAAATAGAATCTGTAGATTATAATATATCTTTAGCTTCAAAAACCATAGCGCCACCTGCTTATTCGTACCATTCCATATCGGATTTTGACGTGGGGAAAAAGGGTCTTGGACTAAAAAACTTCACGGAAGTTTTTGCCCATACGGAAGAATTTAAAAAGATGACAGAGCTTGGGTACGTAGAGCTTAGATATGACGTAGGTAACCGTGACGGAGTATTTTTCGAGCCTTGGCATATAAAGGTTTAAATTTATCGCTTATAATTTAATCATCTAATTGTATAAAAATATACAATTAGATCGCTATAAACTTAAGGTATATAACGCTATAATTTTCTAAACTAGTTTTATGTTTTGGGAGATGATAATGAAAGTTGAAAGTATCTTTAGTTTAAACAGCGGTGACAAAACTTTTCTTATAGATAAAAGAATCAAACTACTTGAACTTATAGATACTCACGGCTCACTGTCCAAAGCGGCAAAGGAAGTGCCAATCAGCTACAAAGCGGCATGGGATGCAATAGATGCCATGAACAACTTAAGCGATAAACCTTTGGTAATATCATCTACCGGTGGAAACAGAGGTGGAGGGAGTGCTTTGAGCGATTACGGCAAAGAAGTGCTACAAACTTACAAAATACTTCAATCCAAATATACACAATTTTTAGACACTTTAAACGATGCTTTAGGACAAGGCGGTGTCCAAAATCTACAAACCATAGAGAGGATAGGTATGACTCTTAGTGCAAGAAATCAAATCAGCGGTGAAATAATAGAGATAAAAAGAGGTGCCGTAAACAGCGAAGTTTCTCTCAAAACAAAAAGCAACAACGTAATAACGGCAACAATTACAAGCGATAGTATAGAAAATTTGGGACTAAATTTAGGGACAAAAGCGATAGCTATTTTTAAAGCAAACGCCGTTTTAATCTCAAAAGATTTAGAACTAAAAATAAGTGCTAGAAATAAATTCGTAGGTGAAGTTATACATCTATGCGAAGGTAAAGTAAATAGTGAAATCGTTGTTGCAATCGGTGATGACAGAATAGTATCAAATATTACTCTGGAGTCTTTTAAAGAACTTGACGTGAAATATGGCGATAAAGTAATGGCGATAATAAAAGCAAGTTCTATAATGATTGGGGTTTAATACAAATTCAATTTATTGAATTTGTATTAGGTAAAAGGTAAAAAGGAAAAACTAAAATGAAAAAAATAGTATTGATAATTGGTTTATTGATTAGTTCGGTTTTTGGTGAAAAGGTTACGGTATTTGCTGCTTTAAGTACAAAACTTGCAATGGAAGAGATAGTAGCCGAATTTAAAAAACAAAATCCTAGCGATGAAGTTGAAATATATTTCAGTGCTACCGGAAAAGCTTTTGCACAATTTACAAACGGTTTCAAATACGATATTTTTATGGCTGCGGATGCTAAATATCCGGCTACCATAGAAAGTAACGGTGATGCTATATCAAAACCGGTAGTTTATGCGTTGGGTGTTGTTGCGTTGTACTCTAAAAACAAAGAGTTGATTAAAGAGGGTATGAGCGTACTTACTAGCGATAAGGTCAAAAAAATCTCTATCGCAAACCCAAAAGTAGCACCTTACGGCGTTGCAGCGGTGAAAATCATGGAAAATTACGGTGTATTTGACAAAGTATCTTCAAAAGTGGTACAAGGGGACAATATAGCTCAAAGCGTTCAATTTGTAGATAGCGGCGCTGCTGATGTGGGGCTTGTTGCATTTTCTCTTATCAAACAAAGCCACAGAGAAGATGAATATAAGGTAATTGACCCTTCAAAATACGACCCGATGGAGCAATCTTTTGTTTTGACAAAATATGCAAAAGACAATAAAACAGCTCATAAACTAGGAACGTTTATAACCTCAGAGTATTCAAAAGGGGTATTTAGTAAATACGGGTTTGGAGTACCTAAATGAGAAAAATATACTTACTGCTACTTTTAAGCCTAAGCTTAGTAGCCGGTGAGATATATGTCGCAGGTGGGGCAGGATACAAAAGACCTCTTAGTGAACTAGCTATTATGTTTGAAGCAAAAACCAAAATAAAGTTAAATCCAATTTTCGGGAATATGCAACAAATTGCGGAGCAAATGAAACATAGCGACAAGATAGCCGTATTTTTCGGAGATAAACAATTTATCAATAAACTACAAATAGACTATAAAAAGTCTGTAGAACTAGGTAACGGCTCATTGGTTTTGGTTTATTCAAAAAACAATGCCGACTTATCGACTATTGATGATTTAAAATCAGATAAAGTCAAAAAAATAGGACTTCCTGATACTAAAAAAGCAATATACGGTGTTGCTAGTGATGAGTTTTTGACCAATTCAAAACTAAAAACTTCATTGCAAGATAAGCTAAACGTATTTCAAACCGTACCGCAAGTAAGCTCATATATAATAAGCGGTGATATTGATGCAGGGTTTATCAACAAAACCGATTATTTATCAATATCAAAAGATGTAGGACAAATGGTAGAGATAGACAGCGGTTTGTATTCTCCTATCAAAATTATAGGTGCAGTAATAAGCGGTAAAGAAAATTGCGATATAGATAAGCTATTTGAATTCTTACAAACACCACAAGCAAAAGAAATTTTGAAAAAACACGGACTTTAATATGGAGTGGCTATACCAACCATCACTTTTATCGGTACAAATAGCACTTATAACTATTTTACTGCATTTAGTTTTGGGGATAGGTATAGCTTATTATTTAAGCGGTCAAAAGACTTTCTTCAAATCCGTAATTGATATTATCGTAACCATTCCTATAGTATTTCCTCCCATAGCATTGGGGTTGTTTTTGTTGCTACTATTCGGTAAAAACGGCTTAGTAGGAAGTATATTACATAACTTTGATATTGAGGTAATCTTTACCGCTACGGGAGTTTTGATAGCATCTTTTGTTGCAGGGCTTCCTTTGGTAGTAAAGCCTATCCAATCGGCAATAGATGAACAATCGCGAATATATACCGAAGCTTCTTATACTTTAGGTAAAAGCAAACTACATACTTTGATATTTGTCATATTACCCAATATCAAAAAGGTTATACTTGCTTCTATGTTTTTGGGATTTGGAAGGTCGCTTGGCGAAGTCGGGATTACTCTTATGCTCGGTGGAAATATTATAGGAAAAACAGATACAATATCTTTGGCTATTTATAACTACTCCTTTGGCGGAGAAATAGATAAAGCTATCGTATTATCATTGATTTTAGGAACGGTTTCTATGCTTATTTTGTAGGGCTTAGAAAACTTGCTTATTTGTAAAGGTACAAAATGGATATAAAGAATTTACTACAAGAAGATATTGGATTGTTTGACCTAACTACTATTGGTCTTGAAATAGGTGAAAAAAAAGGTTTGATGAGTTTTAGCACAAAGGATGAATGTGTAATAAGCGGTATAAAATACGTAAAACAAATTTTGGAATATTTATCTATAGAACACTCGGTTTTCGTAAAAGACGGGGAAAAAGTAGAGGCAAAAACTCTACTAATCCAATGCAAAGCAAATGCAGACGTACTACATAAAGCTTGGAAAATATCGCAAAATTTACTTGAATATCTAAGCGGAATATCCACTTATACAAATACCTTTATAACAAAAGCAAAAAATATCAATCCGCATATCGAAATAGCAACCACAAGAAAAAACTTCCCAAACACTAAAGAGCTTATGACCTATGCTGTAGTATGCGGTGGAGGGACTATACACAGACTAGGACTTTATGACTCTATTTTGGTGTTTGGTAACCACTTGGAATTTCTAAAAGATCCAAATGAACTAAAAACCAAATTTCAAGCACTCAAAAATAAATTTCTCGAAAAACGGGTAGCCGTAGAAGTGGATGACCTTACTCAAGCAAACTTTTTCGCTTCACTTGGAGCCGATATACTCCAATGTGAAAAGATGAGTTTTGATGAGCTTAGAGAGTGTGTAAAACTAAAAGAAAAATTCCCGTATATGAAAATATCGGCAACGGGCGGTATCAATATAGAAAATATAGAACAATATGCAAAAACGGGAGTGGATTTCATAGTCACATCTTCACCTTACCACGCAAAACCTGCCGATATAAAAGTCAAAATGGAGGCTTTATAGATGAATATCCTACAAGGTAAAATATCAGATATAAAAACTTGTGACGAGATTGCACAGGTATCCGTAGATGTAGGGGGGATTGTTTTTTCTTCTATTTTGATTGATGCGGATAGTATGAATCTAAAGATACACGATAATGTGGATATTTTGTTTAAGGAAACGGAAGTTTTGGTGGCTACCAAACAATCATCCGTGAGTGCTAGAAATGCTTTTTTGGGTGGTGTAATGGAGATAAAGCAAGGTGCAATACTAAGTGAGATAAGTTTTTCTTTTCAAGAAACTATCATAAAGTCAATAATAACTACGGGTTCACTACAAGCTTTGGATATAAAAGAAGGTGATGAGTTTTTGTGGTTTGTAAAAGCAAATGAAGTAACCCTAAGACTAAAGGAGCTATGATGATAGAAGAGAGCTTTTTGAGTACGATGCTACTTACCTTTGAACTTGCCGGAATTACGACTTTGATTTTGCTTATTATCGGCGTTCCTTTGGGGTATTATCTAGCATATACGAAAAACAGACTAAAACCTGCCATAGAAGCTATCGTATCTATGCCTTTGGTGTTGCCTCCTAGCGTTCTTGGGTTTTATATGCTTGTATTTTTCTCTCCAAAAGACGGGTTTGGAAAGTGGCTTGAAGAGATGTTCGATTTGAGGCTTGTATTTAGTTTTGAGGGTCTTGTGGTGGCATCTGTTATATTTAGTTTGCCTTTTATGGTACACCCTCTTCAAAGCGGTTTTAGTGCATTGCCGAAAAACTTGATTGACGCAGCATATACACTAGGCAAAGGCAAACTAAATGTCCTACTCAAAGTATTGTTACCCAACATCCGCCCTGCACTTCTTACTGGTATGGTTATCTCTTTTGCCCATACGGTAGGTGAGTTTGGCGTTGTGCTTATGATGGGTGGGAATATAGCAGGAGAGACAAGGGTCGCAAGTATCGCCATATATGATGAAGTAGAAGCACTTAATTATGCCCTTGCAAACCAATATGCACTTACCCTTTTTATCATATCTTTTGCTATTTTGCTAGTGGTGTATATGGTAAATAAACAGATGTTACGGAGTAAGTTTTGAGTTTATGGAATGTTAAGAGGTATGTTAGTATAATAACTTTATTAATTATCTCAAAGCGAGGCATAAATGGATAATATAGTTGTTTATAATGATGGAGAGTTGGAACTAAAAGTTTCAGTCAATGGAGAAACAATTTGGTTAACTCAGAAACAACTCGGTGAGCTGTTTGGGGTTACAAAACAAAATATTAGTTTACATATCAATCGTATTTTGCAAGATAATGAGCTTGTTAAAGATTCAACTGTCAAGTTTTTCTTGACAGTTCAAAAAGAGGGCAACAGGTTTGTTGAACGGAATTTGGAACACTATAATCTTGATATGATTATCTCTATCGGATATAAAGTCAATTCTGTTACTGCCACCAAATTCAGACAATGGGCGACATCGGTACTAAAAAACTATATCCAAAATGGCTATGCTATAAATCAACATAAAATAAATGAACTAAGATTATCTTCACTTGAAAGTGATGTAGAAACTATAAAATCTCATATTAAAAACAACTCTCTTGAACTAAAACAAGGAATATTCTATAACGGTCAAATATTTGATGCTTATATTTTTGTATCTGATTTGATAAAAGGTGCAAAAAAATCTATAATTCTTATAGATAGTTATATCGATGAATCTACACTTACGCTTTTTTCTAAAAATCAAAACATCAAAATTAAATTTTTTACAAACAATATCTCAAAACAACTACAACTTGATATTGATAAATATAATAAACAATATAATAATCTTGAAGTACAAGTCACAAAAAACTTTCATGATAGATTTATAATACTTGATGAAAATGATGTTTATCATATAGGGGCTAGTTTGAAAGATTTAGGTAATAAAGTTTTTGCATTTAGCAAAATAGGTATTAGTTGTAGTGATATTCTGAAAAGATTATAAGAAATTTGGAGAACCTAAAATGACACACTTAAATATACAAAAAGAGCTTCGCGGTACGGACGGTGCAATAAACCTAGATATAAACCACAAGCTAGAAGCAGATAAACTAACAGTCCTTTTTGGCAAAAGCGGTGCAGGTAAAAGTACCATACTAAAAATGATTGCAGGTTTGCTTGAACCCACAAACGGGCAACTAATCATCAACAACGAAGTGTGGTTTGACAAATCAAAGAAAATAAATCTCCCTCCGCAAAAAAGAAAAGTTGGGTTTGTTTTTCAAGATTATGCACTATTTCCGAATATGACGGTAAAAGAAAACTTATTATATGCTCTTGATGACAAAAAAAATCTAAAAAAAGTGGATGAGATACTAGAAGTCACAGAGCTTATGAGCCTATCAAACATCAAACCAGAAACATTGTCGGGTGGACAAAGGCAAAGGGTGGCACTAGCTAGGGCGTTAGTGCGAGAGCCGAAAATCCTCCTTCTTGATGAGCCACTTTCTGCACTTGATTTTGCTATGCGAGCAAAGCTACAAGATGAACTTCTCAAAGTCCAACAATATTTCAACCTCACTACGATACTTGTAAGCCACGATATAAGCGAAGTTTTCAAACTAGCCCACAATGTAATAGAACTAGAAAACGGCAAAATAAAACAACAAGGCACGCCATACGAAATATTTGCAGGTAGCAATGTAAGCGGTAAGTTTAAATTTAGTGGCGAGATAGTAGGGATAAACAAAAGCGACATCACTTATATAGTTACGATATTGATAGGTCAAGACCTTGTAAAAGTTGTTGCAACGCAAGACGAGATACAAAATCTCTCAATAGGAGACAAAGTTGTACTTTCTTCAAAAGCTTTTAATCCACTGATTATAAGGATATAAATTATTAGATCCAAAATTTAAATCTGAAGTGCAATTTTTTAAGTTGTCTTTGAAATAAGAAA
>DYJR01000055.1 GCA_020723015.1 Arcobacter nitrofigilis | reverse complement strand
ATTACCAATTACCAATTACCAATTACCAATTACCAATTACCAATTACCAATTACCCATTACCCATTACCAATTACCAATTTAAGCCCTATCGGCACTTCCAATTTATCAATATTTTCTCTTATAAAATAAGGTATATCGCTATCACTTATGGTTAATTCGTTTCTTTCCAAAGTATAATAATATTTTCTTCGCCCATAGTCGCTATTCAAAGCCACATTTAGACTCAACATAAAGCTAAGCCACTGAACTATCCAAGTATCAGGTAAAAGCTCTTTATATTCATACAAATCGTCACCGTCAGGTAGGTCATTTGTAGAAAATTTTATCATATGTGCAATCAAAACCTTATCTTGATGACTAAAACCGTAATTTAGACCATTTAAAATAAAATCAAAGCTATTCTCGCTATATTTATAAAAATTCAGTGTCGTACCTACACTATGAAGCTTTGAAGCAACCACAAGCAAAGAGTTATATCTATTATCAAGATTATGTAGAGGTCTCAATGCTTGAAAAATTTTAGTAGCGTTATTTCCGAGATAAGCGGTCAATTTACCGTCAAGCTCAAATCTATCTATAAATGTTCTTACGCTTAAATTAAAGTTTTCAGGAAACTTATCGTTTTGATTTCTTAGTAAATCGCAAAGATAGACACCTTCACGTACACCTACGCCACTTGTTACTACATTATCAATATTAAAATATGACAAAATAGTGTTGAAAATAAATGTACCCTCTTTTATGGTATCGTATCTATCTTTTTTAACACCGAGTTTTCTAAGCTCACTTTCACTTTTTGCATTTATTATATCTTCAAAATAACTTTTGTGTTCTTTATATTTATAATCAAAACCATGCAAAACATCCAAAGGATAATCCATATCAACCATAAAAAGCTTACTAATAGCCCTAATACTTCCACCTATACCCACAACCGTAGCAATATCTTGCATATTTTCAGGGGATACTTTTTTGAGTTCATTTAGGATGTACTCTTTTGCACCTTGCATATCATCTTTATAGAAAAACAATTCTTTAAGTCTGACGGTACCTATATCAAGAGATATATAATCAACTATTTTTTTATTTTTTACGATAGCAAACTCAGTACTTCCGCCACCGATATCAACGGTAACGAAGTTATCCGTATGTAGAAGATTTAGCGCTGCAACACCACCGTAATAAGCCTCTTTTGAACCGTCTATGACTTTAATATTTAGTCCTAATTCTTTACTAACACGAGATACGAATTCAGCTTTATTCGGTGCATCACGAAGTGCAGACGTAGCAACGCAAAGTATTTTTCGTGATTTGAGTGCACTTGAAATATTTAAAAACGATTTTAAAGCTTCAAATGCTCTTTGCATAGGAATTTGTTGCAAGTTACCGCCATTTTGGTAACACCCTTCACTTATCTTTACTTTACATTTACTCTCATTAATAAGATGAAAACCGAAACGACTTGTTTTTTTGAGCACCACCATCCTCATTGAGTTTGACCCAATGTCAATGATAGTTGTTATTTTTGCCATAATCTAAACTATACCTTACAGTTCTTCTTCTTGAAGTTGCTCATATTTGAATCTAAGCTCCTCCATTGTCTCTTCATTATCAGGGTCAAGTATAATACAATCAACAGGACAAACCTCTATACATGCCGGCTCTTCATAATGTCCTACACACTCCGTACATCTATCCGGATCTATTACATAAATAGGATCGCCCTCTTCTATAGCTATATTTGGACACTCCTCTCTACAAGCGTCACAAGCGATACATTCATCAGTTATCATCAAAGCCATTCATTACTCCAGTGTTTTATTATATTTTTTAATATGGATTTATACCTAAAGTTCTTTTATAATCTCTTTAAGTTGAGAAAAAATTTCTTCTTCCTTTGCAATCAAAAGAAACTTGCCGTTTTCAAATCTATGTAAATCTTGAGTCAAAAACAATCCCGCTTTGAGGTCATAATCTCTCATTTTACCCCCAAATAGTACAAATTGACAGTTGTGGGCATTTGCCAAAGTAAGTGCTACTGCACCTGGGCTACGGAATTTAATACCCAACTGTGTCAATTGTTCACAAATCTGCGGGAACATATAAGAACGCTCAAAAATACCGAACTTAGGATTTTGTACATCAAAAATCTCATTTTTGGTTTCATTTGTCAAGTTGTAGATAGTTTTTTCAGAACCGTCATACACCAAACACTCACCGTTACAAAAATTCCCTATCGCTGCTAATTTTATCTCTCCATCTACTTCATAAGCTACAGATGAGCCGAAATACGGCAATCTTGCCATAAAATTATCGCTACCGTCTATAGGGTCGATAATGAATGTTGAACGTTGAATTTTAAATGTTGAATTAGAAGCAATATAACCGCTTTCTTCAGATAGAATATCACCGTACGGTAAAAGATGTTTTACAAAGATGCTTTCGGCTTTCATATCCATAAGAGCAGAGTCATCGCCACCTGCTCCTATAATACCGCTATAACCGAAATCTTCAGCCGTCAAAGAGTTGTTTATATATTCATAAATCTCTTTGTTGGCATTTAAAACAGCTTTTATTATTTCATTCATTTTTTCCGTTATATTCCGTATTGGTTATTGTCCTCGGGCTCTAGCCCTGCGGGATTCAGCTTACGCTTCATTGTGTATTGGTTATAAAAATTAGATTCTGAGTCAAGCTCAGAATGACAAACGTCACTCAAAACTCAAAACTAATTAAAAAGCTCCACTATTTTAAGTGCTGCATTTCTTCCGTCAGCCGTAGCCGTAACAGCCAAATCTGCACCTCTTACGGCGTCACCACCGGCAAAAATCTTAGGATTTGACGTCTGATAGTTTTCGTTTGTTTTTATACCATTCCATTTATCAAGCTCCAAACCGCTCTCTTTGATAAATGTAGGTAACTCTTGGTCAAAACCTAACGCATATATGATAACGTCTGCATTTTCTACGTATTCGCTTCCTGCTACATTGATAAGATTACCTCTTTTTGAAGTCGTAAAATCAAGTTCGGTTTTGATAAGCTCAACACCTGTTGCAACACTTTTTGAAGAGATTATTTTCGTAGGACTTACGTTGAAAACAAATTCAACACCCTCTTCTTTGGCATTTACAACCTCTTTTTTGCTTCCCGGCATAGTATTTTCGTCTCTTCTATACAGACATTTGATACTTTTTGCACCTTCACGAACACTTGTACGTACACAGTCCATAGCAGTATCACCACCACCTATAACAACTACGTTTTTATCTTTTACGTCTATAAAATTTTCCACTTTCATACCAAAGTTTCTTTTTTGGATAGCCGTTAAAAACTCCATTGCCAAATGCACATTTGAAGCGTTTTCACCTTCAAGTCCAGCTGTTTTACCTTTTGTAGCACCTATTCCTACAAACACCGCATCATAACCGTGAACTAAATCATCAAAGCTTTTATCTTTACCTACTTCGCAGTTTAGATGAAGTTTCATACCTGCTTCTACAAGCCAGTCTATTCTTCTTTGAACTTTTGCTTTATCAAGCTTAAACCCAGGAATACCAAACGTCAAAAGTCCACCCGCACGTCCGGCTCTTTCAAACATCTCTACACTCACACCGTTTCTAATCAAAAACGTAGCTGCACTAAGTCCTGCAGGACCGCTTCCTATAATAGCTACCTTTTTACCCGTAGGGGATACTTTAGAGAAAGTCGGTTTATATCCGTTTTCAAATGCTTTTTCATTTACGTAAGTTTCCACTGCACCTATCGTGATAGCACCATGCGTATCATTTAAAGTACAATCACCTTCGCAAAGCACGTCATGAGGACAAATCTTACCTAAAATTTCAGGGAACGGAGATGTTTCATTTGATAATTTAAATGCAAGTTCCAAATCATTGTTTGCTATTTGCTTCAACCAACTAGGGATAAAGTTATGCAAAGGGCATTTATTGTGACAGTAAGGGTCACCACACCCGATACATCTACTTGCTTGTCTAGTAGTTTCATTATCGTTTAAAAGTTCATATACTTCATCAAAATCTTTAATTCTTTGTAATACATCCCTTTTTTCAGGGTTTCTTCTTTTTATATCGGTAAATTTCAACATCTTTTAGTCTCCATCCGCAGGATTTAATGGTAATACAGTCATATTTTTCGGTTTAACCAACCAAAAGTTTCTAATCTCTGCTCTAAAGTTTTCCAACATACTTAAAGCTTTCGCACTTTGCGTTTCATTTACGTAATCACGTAAAAGTTTCTTGAGATAAATTCTCTCTCTTTCCGTATCGTCCGTATCTATTCTGATAGCTTCAATAAGCTCTTGGTTCATTTTGTCTATAAACGTATGTTTTTCATCATAAACAAAAGCAAGTCCGCCAGTCATACCGGCACCGAAATTGATACCTGTATTTCCAAGTATTACGATAATACCGCCAGTCATATACTCACAAGCACTATCACCCGTACCTTCTACTACGGCTACAGCACCAGAGTTTCTTACGGCAAATCTCTCACCTACTCCTGCTCTTACGTACAATTTACCGCCTGTAGCACCGTAAAGACAAGTATTACCTGCTCCACCGAAGTTCTCACCTTGAAGTTTTGGCGTAATTACTATTTTACCGCCGTGCATACCTTTACCTACGTAGTCATTTGCAGCACCGTCAAGATACAAGCTCATACCTTTGCTCAAAAATGCACCGAAAGATTGCCCTGCGGTACCTTTTAGATTTAGAGTAATAGAATCCTCTTTTAGTCCGTCATCACCGTAATATTTAGCGATATGACCTGAAATCAACGCACCGAAACTTCTATTTAAGTTACAAATATCTGCACTCATTTTTATAGGAGTCGTTGGGTTTTCGATAGTTTTATGTACTTTTTTTAGTATCTCTTTTTCAAATTCATTTTTATCAAACGGCTCATTTGAGCTTACTTGACAAGTATCAACACCGTCTAGTTTTCTTAAGATATTACTAAAATCGAATTTCTTAGCAAATTCATCATCTATTACTTTTAGTAAATCACTTCTACCTATTACCTCTTGTAAAGATTTATACCCAAGAGTTGCTAGTATTTCTCTTACTTCTTCGGCTATAAACGTAAAGTAAGCGATAAGTCTTTGAACAGTACCGCCAAAATGCCCTCTTAGGTCTTTATCTTGTGTAGCAACACCCACAGAACATTTATTTGTATGACAAATTCTAAGAATTTTACAACCAAGAATTGTAAGTGCAGCCGTACCGAAGGCATAGCTTTCAGCACCAAGCATA
This sequence comes from Arcobacter nitrofigilis, assembly GCA_020723015.1. Lineage (GTDB taxonomy): Bacteria > Campylobacterota > Campylobacteria > Campylobacterales > Arcobacteraceae > UBA6211. The sequence goes on along the minus strand of DYJR01000055.1, from coordinate 4,625 downwards.
GCAGCTTTTACTACGTCAAGTCCTGTTTTTAGTCCACCGTCCGTTTGAAGGTGTACCATCTCTCTTAGGTGATTTGCTTTTAGTGCATTGTGTGCTTCAGATAGACCAAGTTCCCATGGGTTACCAGCATGTTTTATAGATGTAAGAGGTGCAGCACCCGTACCGCCGTCACCACCGCTAATGATGATTTTATCTGCGTAAGCTTTTGCAACACCGGCTGCTATTGTTCCTACTCCGATACTTGATACAAGTTTTACCGCTATTACAGCTTCAGGATTTACTTGTTTTAGGTCGAAAATCAACTGTGCCAAATCTTCGATAGAGTAAATATCGTGATGCGGTGGAGGTGAAATAAGAGTAACACCGGGAATTGTGTGTCTTAGTTTTGCAATAAGACCCGTTACTTTATACCCCGGTAATTGTCCACCTTCACCAGGTTTTGCACCTTGAGCTACTTTAATTTGAAGTTCTTCAGCATTTCTCAAATACCCTGGAGTTACGCCGAATCTTCCCGATGCAACTTGTTTGATTTTTGAGTTTTTGATGGTTTTAAATCTAGCTTTATCTTCACCGCCCTCACCGCAGTTACTTTGTCCGCCTATGGTATTCATAGCCGTTGCCAAAGCTTCGTGTGCTTCAGGAGAAATAGACCCAAGACTCATAGCAGCACTTGCAAATCTTTTGAATATAGCCTCTTTTGATTCTACTTCATTTATATCAATAGATTTTTTATCACTTGAAAACTCAAAGAAGTCCCTAATCATCTTATTTTTTCTATTTTTTACCATATCTTTTAGGGCAGTAAAATCGGTAATACTATCAAAATCGGTAGCTTGTTTGTTGTGCATTGCTTTTGTTACGGCAGGACCGTAGTCGTGATACTCACCGCCGTCTATATATTTATAGATACCGCCTAGATTTAAAGGCAATACGTGGTTGTTGTCATAAAATGCATTGAAGTGTGCCTTTTCAAGTCTTGCCTCAATATCGGAATATCCAAGACCCGATAAATCACTGTGACTTCCCGTAAAACATTCATCTACTATTTTATCACTTAGTCCTAGTACGTCAAACAGACCTGAATTTCTATAACTTGCTATTGTAGAAATACCCATTTTCGACATAATTTTCAATATACCTGCATTGATAGCTTTTTGGCTGTTTTTTAGTTTTTGTTGCATTTCATATACGGATAGACCTTTTCTATCGTTCAGTGCTACTATAGAAGCATATAACATATAAGGATAAATAGCAGCAGCTCCATATCCTATAAGCACGGCAGCACTGTGAGCATCATAAACCTCACCTGTAACAGCCACGATAGATACGTTATGTCTTAATTTAAAACCTGTTAGGTATTGGTTGATATATCCTACAGCCATTGCCATAGGGATAACTTTGCTATTTTCATCTACCGCTCTATCGTCTAATATTACTATACTTACACCGTTTTTAACACTTTTTACTACTTCATCACCAAGGGCTTTGAGTGACTTTTCAAGGTCTTTTTTAAAAGTAGTTGCAAAAGTTTTTTTCTTGTAGTATGCATCATACCTTGGGTGTGTTTTGTCACCGAACGATTTTAATATATCAAAATTTTCTTTCATAAGTATAGGTGAGCTTGATTTAAGCCTTTTTGCATATACCGCATCTTCTTCAAGAATATTGTGAATTCTACCAAAACCGGTATTTAAGCTCATTACCACTTTTTCTCTATATGGGTCTATAGGCGGGTTTGTAACTTGAGCAAATTTTTGTCTAAAGAAATCGGTAAAATTTCTTTGAACGGTAGAAAACGCAGCCAAAGGAGTATCGTCACCCATGCTTCCTACAGCCTCTTTGCCGTCCTTTGTCATAGGCTCTATTACTTGGTCTATTACCTCATAAGTGATATTGAAAAGTTTTTGTTTTTTCTCTAAAGAATCAAATTTATACTCGCTTATATCAAGGAATGAATCTTCAATATACTCTTGTAAGTATTCCATATCATGGCTCAACCATTTTGAGTAGTTTTGAGATGATTTTAGATAGTTGTTTATATCTTTGTCTTTTAGCACTACACCGTGTTTTAGGTCTAGTCCTATCATTTGACCGCCCGAAAGTCTTCCACGTTCTATGATGTTTTCTTCATCTATGTCTATAGTGCCGTATTCACTCGTGATGATTATTCTATCGTCTTTTGTGATGATATATTTTGAAGGTCTTAAACCGTTTCTATCAAGTACGCACCCGATATATCTACCGTCAGTCAAGCTTATAGCTGCAGGTCCGTCCCAAGCCTCTTGTGCAGTAGAAGTATACTCATAAAACGCTCTTAAATCACTATCCATATGCGGTGCATTTTGCCATGGAGCAGGAACCAAGCTTCTAGCGGCTTTGAAGAAATCCAAACCGTTTACTATCATAAATTCAAACATATTGTCTAAGCTTGCACTATCGCTTCCGCCCTCTTGTAAAATAGGGAAAATTCTTTGTAACTCTTCATCGCTAAATACGTTCGATTTAATATTTTCAGATTTTACTTTTACGTTAAATCTATTTGCTTCTACCGAGTTTATCTCTCCGTTGTGAGCTATACTTCTAAATGGTTGAGCTAGTCTCCATTTTGGCAACGTATTTGTGGAAAATCTTTGGTGAAATAGTGAAAACGTTATAGCAAAATCAGGGTCTTTTAAGTCTGTATAAAACTCTTTGATATGTGTAGGCATCAAAAGACCTTTATATGAAATTACTTTTGATGAAAAGGTCGGGATATAGAAACCTTCTTTGTTTTTTAGTTCATGTTCACACTCTTTTCTCGTCAAATAAATCATAGCATCAAATCTATTTGTAGATACAAGCGAATTTGGAGTGACGAATACTTGTACAATATTCGGTAAAGTATCAAGGGCAAGTTTACCTAAAGCGTCTTTATTTACAGGTACTATTCTAGTAAATAATACTTTTAAGTCGTTTCTAGCACAGTGTTTTTTAAATGTTTCTATGTCTTTCATCTCAGGTGCGAAAATCATCGCAACCGCATACATATTCGGTAAATCTACACCGTTATTTAAAGCCACTTTTCTCATAAAATTATCAGGCATAGAAAGAAGAAGTCCACAGCCGTCACCGCTTTTACCGTCGGCTGCTATAGCACCCCTGTGCATCATACGCTCTAGCGAGGTTATAGCATCTTGAAGGTTTTGATGAGTCGGTTTACCTTTTAGACTAGCAAGGAGTCCAAAACCACAGTTGTCTCTAAAAGAAGTTAATAAATCTAAATTACATCCCATTTTCGTCCCTTTGATTGACAAGTTTGCAATGTTACAAATTTGTCATAAATTGCGTGATTATACCCAAATTTTGTGATTTTTTGGATTGGAAACTGTATAAAAAATATACATTTTACAAAAAGCCCATTTTATGGATATACCAAGAACTAAGTCATATCAATATACTTCATCATGTGTTCCTATATCAATAGGTATAATCTCTTTATCTTGAAGTATAAAATCTATCACCACTCTATATTGCATATTGATAGAAACACTATGATAAACTCTCAATTTACCTTGTAATTTATGAAGTCTCAAAGAAGGGTGAAAAGGGTCAATTTCAAGCAATTCTATAGTTTTGATATACCTATCTAACACTTGTGGGTGTTTTTTGATAAATTTTTTTAATTTCTTAAAATACTCTTCGGTCTGGATAATTTTATAGTTCATCCATCAGCTCTTTAATATGCTCAGATGCCGTTTGTACTTTGTATCTATCCTCTTGTATATCTTTCATAACTTTCATATGTGCAATATCTAGTTCATTTTGTCTAAATTCATTATATCTCTCAATATCTAGCACTACATACTTATTTTTTCCACGAACATTGATAAACAATTCATCAGCTTTTTCTAGCATATCACCGAATATTGAAACACCGTTTGTTTTAACTTCATTTGCTGTTATTGTCATAATAGTATCCTCAATAGTACTTTTAAAAGTATTCTATCACAAAAAACTTAAAAATACTTGATATAGTTTTAGTTAACTTGATGATTAAACTCAGGTACTATTTCTTTTAATTTGCTAAGTTTGTCATCACAACCAATAAGCTCAAAAATATCATGGTTTAATCGTGCTATATCATACTCCGTTTTACCTGCTACCGTGATAGACTCATATTCTGTTTTTGCGTCGCTATCGTCTATTAAAAGCTCTTCATATAGCTTTTCACCGGCTCTTAAGCCCGTAAATTCTATCTTGATATCATCTCGTCCACTTAGCTCACACATCTTTTGAGCTAAATCAACTATTTTCACAGGCTCACCCATATCAAGGATAAATATCTCTCCCCCTTTGCCTATACTTGCTGCTTGAAGGACTAGCTCACAAGCTTCCGGAATAAGCATAAAATATCTTGTAATATCAGGGTGCGTGACCGTGATAGGTCCGCCAGATGTTATTTGAGCTTTGAATTTAGGTATTACGCTTCCGCTTGAGCCTAAAACATTGCCGAATCGTACGGCTACTATTTCCGTATTGTCAGGGGTATTGATATTCTGTGCATATAGCTCGCAAATACGTTTCGTAGTACCCATTACGTTTGTAGGACGCACCGCCTTGTCTGTGGAAATCAAAACAAACTTTTT
>DYJR01000054.1 GCA_020723015.1 Arcobacter nitrofigilis | reverse complement strand
TGGATTGAGGAGCAGATTAAAGAGATAAGTTTATTATTTTAAATGGTATTAAATAAATACAGACTTTATAAAGTCTGTATCGTTGTTTAGGCTTGATAGTTATTCTGTATAGCTATCAATCGTAAATCATAGTATGAGTTTTACAATACCCCATTTGTAGATTACTATGATTTACTTTATTTTTTAATATTCTCAAAGGCTTATTAAGATGAAAAAAAGATCAAGAAATTACAAAATCATAGAGTTGACATAAATAAAAAAATTGTACATTGTGCTCAAAGTATGTATGATAAGGTGAGACTTCCAAAGCAGATATTATAAATCCTTTTTTAGAAATATTGCAAAATAAATTACCCTTATATAATAATGAATATCCAAAAAGTTCTTATATATCATTAGAGATAATTTAATGATAAAGACTATTTTGAAACCAAAAAGTGTAATATATTTTGTATTGTTTATTATAATAATTATATTGAGTGTTTTATTATCTATATTTTATTTGGATAAAAAAAATGATTTTGAATATTTTGCTTTTAAGAATCAACAGCATAGCATTAGACAATATGAATCAAATTTGAAACTTATAGAGAAAAGATTTTTTATTTCAAAAATAAAGTCTCTTGTATCTATAAATCAAGATAAAAAAATAGAATCTATCAAGTCTAAAAACATTGAAGATATAAATCAATTATTTGGGTTTTATTTTAATAATATAAAAAGTAGTGACTATTCGGTCTTTAGTGTTTTATCACCTAAAAGAGAACTATTAGTTGATTTTGTAAATAAATATAATATTAATCGTAATATGAGACCTATCAATGAAAATAAAATAAATACTCCATTCTTTGAATTTACTCCAGAGGGTCTTATCTATAAGTATATGACTCCTATATATGATAAAGGGCAAATTGTAGGTTATATAGAACTGGGTGTATCTCCAATGATATTGTTAAATAATCTTCAAGACATATTTGAAAGTAAAGCATATTTTTTTATTAAAGATGAGTTCGCTATCTTATCAGATAAGAATAGTATATCTTCACAAGGCTATAGGGTATTTTTTGTGTGTATAGAACAAAGTGATGAATTTATCAAAAAAATTGCTCCTGCAATAAATTTAGATACTTTATCGAATCATAATATTATTGTTAAGTACAATAATGTATCTTATAATATTTATACCAATGATATATATAATATTGATGATGACATTATAGGGAAACTTGTGGTATTTGATGATATTAGTTATTTTGAGATTAAATTACAAGAATTAATATTTAAAGGTTTTTACTTATCATATTAACTGTCGGTATAGTTTATTTTATATTAAATAAATATCTAAAAAAGTTTTCTCTATTATAAGGTATCAAAGTGATGTTATAGATGATAGAAGAATTTTGTTTGATAGTATTGCAGATGGCGTATTTGGTGTTGATAAAAATGGAAATTGTATATTTATCAATCAAGCTTCTTTAGTTATGCTTGGGTTTAGAAAAGATGAAATATTAAATAAAAATCAGCATCAAATATTTCATCATAGTAAATCAAACGGAGAAGATTATCTATATCTTGAATGTCCTGTATATCTTACCTTAATGATAGACAAATAAGAATCTCCGACGATTATTTTATAAAAAAAGACAATACGTATTTACCCGTGAGTATGACGATATCAGCTACAAGTAACGGTGGAGTTGTCGTTGTATTTAGGGATATTAGTAGTATAAAAGATTATGAACAAAATCTAGAGAGAAAAATAAAAGAAGCTGTTGAACTAACAAGAAAACAAGATATATTGATTTTACAACAAGCTAAACTTGCTTCACTAGGTGAAATGATAGGTAACATTGCACATCAGTGGAAACAGCCATTAAGTGTAATTACCACATCGGTAACGGCACTTAAAATAAAACAAGATTTTGATTCAATTAGTGAAAATGATATAAAAGAAACTATCGAAGAAGTTATGTTAAGTGCAAATTTTATGTCTAATACTGTAGATAATTTTAGAAATTTTTTTTTAAAACTAATCAGAATAAAGAGAAGTTTTTTGTATATCAGGCTATAGATGAAACAGTCAATATAGTTAAGGGTATATATAGAGATTTAGATATAGATTTGAAATTCGATATAGACAAAAATATTGAATATTTGGGTTCTAAAAATTTGCTTTCACAAGTATTGCTGAATATATTGTCAAATGCAAAAGATGCATTAAAAACTAATGATGCAGGAAATAGGGTTGTTAGGCTTTCTTTGTCCAAAATTGATAATAAATATATATGCTTGAAAATCAAAGATAATGCAGGTGGAATACCGGAAAATATTATGAATAAAATCTTTGAATCTTATTTTACAACGAAAGATGACTCTAACGGTACAGGCATAGGACTATATATGAGTGTGAATATACTACAAAAACACTTTCAAGGGTTTTTGTTTTTTCAAAATGAGTTTGATGAAGAAGATGGACTTGGTGCTTGTTTTGTAATTAAAATACCTATAAGGCATAGTGATATATAGTTAAGCAATCATATTAAAGTTGATTAATTATTCATTAACGTAGATAGAGAGTTTATAAACGTAGATTAGTTATGAGTTGTTAGATATATTCCATTACATTATTTGATATAATCAATTATTAAGTCTAAAGTAGTTAAAATTACATGATTTCATAATAAAATAAATGTGATATAAATATGTGAAACTTGCATACTATCTTGAGTTAATATGGTAGGTATGAAATAGATTATTTTGTTTTAGGCTTGATGGCTATTAGTAGCCATTAATCGTAAACCATAGTACAAGTTTATACACCCCCACATCATAAAGAACTATGGTTTACCGCTATTAATAAGCTTGTATTAGTTGTTGTCATCCAAACTTCTAGCATATGATCTGAGCTTCATCAAGTACTCTGATGGATATTGTGCAATGACTTTTTCCTCTTGCATAATTTTTACGTAAAAATCACCGCTTTTTTCATTGAATCCAAACTTAGAACTATTGATTACAACCTCATTCATTTCTTGAATTTTTTCAGCGGTAGTTTTTTGGTCACCTTGCAAATCATTTTTGACTTTTAATAAAGACTCTTTTACAGGCTCAACTTTTTGGATTGTTTGAGCAACATTTTCTTTGTAGCTATCCATTTGAGCGACTCTTCCTAGTTCCATGGGACGCCTCCTAAATACAAAATATATGTTTAATCTACTTTTAAGAAAATTATAGCATAAATTTTTAAAAAAGTGAATATTTTTATATAAAATATGATAAAATAATACTAAAATGTAGCAAAATAGATTAAGGTAATAAATATGATAGTTGATGATAAAGTAATAGATAAATTGGCAAAGCTTTCAAGTTTGGAAATTGATGAAAGTAAAAAAGGTTCTTTAAAAGAAGAGTTGGCAAATATATTGTCTTTTGTTGAGAATTTAAATACTATAGACGTAAGCCATGTAGATGCAACGTTTACTACTCTTAGCGGTGGTACACCTTTTAGAGAAGATACACCTAAGCAAGATGAAGAGTTTGTTCAAGGCGTGTTTAGAAATGCACCAAAAAGTGAAAACGGTTATTTTGTAGTGCCTAAAATAATAGAGTAGTAGAGATGAAAATATACGGTATAAAGAGTTGTGGAAGCGTAAAGAAAGCTTTTGTATATTTTGATTCAAAGAATGTATCTTATGAATTTATAGATTTAAAAAAAGTTGCTTTAACAAATGAAGATTTAACTAAATGGTTAAAATATATACCTTTGAATAAACTTCTAAATCGTCAGGGTACGACCTATAAAAAACTAAATTTAAAAGATTTGAATTTGAGTGATGAAGATATAAAAATGTGGCTTTTAAAAGAACAAATGCTTTTTAAAAGACCTATTATAGAGGGTGATAAGACTATAACTTGCGGCGTTGATGATTTTGATAAACACTTGTAACATATAAAATGCCGACAAAGTCGGCATTTTAACTATTTACTTCTTGAATGTTTCAGCGTCTCTGCAATCATAAAACTTAATTCTAATGCTTGGTCAGCATTAAGTCTTGGGTCACATTGAGTATGGTATCTATCTCCTAGTTTATCTTGAGAAATAGGGCAACTTTGGCTTCCCGTACACTCGGTTACGTTTTGTCCCGTCATTTCCAAGTGAATACCGCCTGCGTATGAGCCTTGAGCATTATGGATTTGGAAGAATTGTTTTACTTCCGATAAAATTGCTTCAAAATCTCTTGTTTTGTATCCACTACTTGCTTTGATAGTGTTACCGTGCATTGGATCACTACTCCATAGCACTCTTTTACCTTCACTTTCAACGGCTTTGAGTAAACTAGGGAACATATCACCTATTTTTTCTGCACCCATTCTAACTATTAGATTTAGTCTTCCCACTTCATTTTCAGGGTTTAGTTTATCTATAAGTCTTAGTAGCTCATCATGTTTCATTGACGGTCCTACTTTAACACCTATAGGATTTTTTATACCCCTAAAGAATTCTATATGTGCACCGTCAAGCTCTCTTGTTCTATCACCTATCCATAGCATGTGAGCACTACAATCATACCAATCGCCTGTCAAAGAATCTCTTCTAGTTAAGGCTTGTTCATAGTTTAACAACAACGCCTCATGCGACGTATAAAGTGTTGTTTGTGACAACTGTGGAGTATTTGCAGTAGTTATTCCGCAAGCTTCCATAAACGCTAAAGAGTCTGATATTTTTGTAGCTATCTCTTCATATTTAAGACCAAGTGGGTGGTCTTTGATAAAGTCAAGGTTCCAGCTGTGAACTTGATGTAAATCAGCCATACCACCCCTAGCAAAAGCTCTTAAAAGATTTAATGTAGCTGCACTTTGATTGTATGCCTTTAATAATTTTTTTGCTTTTGGACTTCTTGCTTTTTCCGTAAAATCGATATCATTTATAATATCACCCCTATAGCTTGGAAGAGTAATTCCGTCTATTGTTTCATCATCGGCACTTCTTGGCTTTGCAAACTGTCCCGCTACACGTCCGACTTTTACTACCGGGCAACCGCCGGAGAAAGTAAGAACTACTGCCATTTGCATCATAACTTTGAATAAATCTTTGATATTTGCCGCATTAAAAGCATTGAAACTCTCTGCGCAGTCACCGCCTTGTAATAAAAACGCTTTACCGTCTACGACATTTGCAAGTTTTGACTTAAGACTTCTTGCTTCTCCTGCAAAAATCAATGGAGGATAACTAGCTAATTCGTCTTCTACTTTTTTTAATTTTTCTAAATCCTTATATGTAGGTTGTTGCTTTATCGGAAAGTTTCTCCAGCTACTTGGACTCCAATTGTTCATAAATTACCTCTTAATATTTTAAATTGTTAAATTATAGCTAACCGAAACTTATTTTATTGGTATTTTTAATTTGAATATAGCCCCGTAAGTTCCATTTAAGGCAAAAATTTTTCCACCTAGATTCTTTTCTATAATATCTTTCGACATATGAAGACCTAGTCCTGTACCGCCTTGATTTGATTTTGTAGTGAATTTTTTATCAAATATTTTACTTAGTATAGATTCTTCAATTCCTCCGGCATTATCTTCTACTTCTATATGTATATAACTTTCATGATTTGAAAATCGTATTTCAATATTAGGTTCTTGAGGTTTTTTATGGTCAAATTCATCTATAGCATTTTTTATAAGATTTAATAACACTTGCACAAGTTCGTTTTCATCTACAAAAAAACAATCATCATCATCTATAGATACTTTTAATAGGTTTGTATATTGTTTCAAGAGCGGGGCAAGAAGTATAGAAACTTTGTGAACTATTGCAGACGGTTTTGTTTTTTTGATAATTTTATCAGGATTAAAAAAATCTCTAAAAATAGTGATTGTTTCATTTAGAAAATGTACGTTATTCATCATAATGTCGGTATGCTTTTCAAACATAGTATCACTAAGCTGACCTGTTTCTTTGAATAGTTGCAATGTTGACGTTGCAAGAGCAAACGTACTAAGAGGTTGTCTCCATTGGTGCAATATCATCTCTATCATCTCACCGAGAAGTGCTTGTCTTGAGTTTAATTTTATAAGATTGTCTTTTTCTATTGATTTTTGGAGTTCTCGTTGAACCTCTTTTTTTAGTTCGTTTTGCAAAGTTTCAAGCTCTTTAGAAGTTTGAGCTATAAGATTTGATAGTGCTTTTTTACGAATAAACTCAGAATCTATCGTACGTAAATTCGCTTTGAAGTCATTTGTTCTAGGTGTCGTTTTTAATGTTTCGCTTAATGTTAATATGGTCATTGTTTCATTTAGAAGGTAGTTTTTGCCGTTATGGTTAAAAAATTCACCGTAGGTGAAAAACCCGCTCATTTTTGCTATATTTCTAAGTGGTAAGATCTCCATATTGACATCTTTTTTTAAAAGATTCTTTCGTGCTATACATGAATAAATAAAAATAGATTCTATCGGTATATGGTTGTTTATTTTATCCGCCATATCTTTAGAGTGATTTAAAATCATTTCGATATCGCCGTAACCAAACTTGATAGGAGTTCCTATTTTTAGGCTACCTGCAAATCCTAGACTATCATCATCGAATTTTTGTAAAACGGCTCTAGCTACAGGTAGTTTTTCATTTTGTATAATGAGTGGAAATTCTATACCGATATTCGGCAAAAATTGTTCTAAGTCATCACCTAAATAGTGCTTATAAAATTCGACAGGGGTCATATCATCAATTTTATAAACTCTATTTTCTTCAGATTGCGTTATCGTATGAATTTTGCCTATACTCATCCAATTAAAGTTACAATCCGTGTGGACAAATAATTCCTTAGAGTATAGTCCTGCAAGAACTATCCCTTGGCAATATATCCCGCTATCGTCAAATACGAATGTTTGTGAAAAATTTGAGTTATCACCTGAAATACCTCCGCATACCAATATATCACTTTTTATCGAGTTGATACCGTTAATAATTTGTTCTGCATTAAAATGTAATCCGTCGCTAAATGCTATAACACATTTTAAATCTTCTTGCGATAATAGTTCTTTTGCTATATCTTGACCTGTTTCAAAAGGATTTGATACGTTTTGTTTGAAAATGGTTTTAACCGAAGTGGAATCAAAAAGGGAAAAGGATAAGACGCAAGAGTTTTCTAACATTCCCTTCTCACATATCTCTCCGCAAGTGCTAGTGCCTATTATTTTTGCGTGTACTAATATATTTTTGATTTGTTTTACGACATTGTTTATATGTGATTTATCGTTTTTTGAGTTGAAAATTTGAACCAAGATTTCACCACGGTGGTGAGTGATATTTGACTCACCGATAAATTTCACAAGTTCCGTTTCATTTTTATAAACCGTAGTGAAAGTTTTCATATTTAGTTTTTGAGTTTGTTTAACATTTGTGCAAATGATATTTTAAATGCTTCTAAACCGTCGTTTAGTAGTTTTTGACTTGTGGCTTCTACATCTATACCGTTATCGTTGAGAAGTTTAAAATAAACGTCACATGCTTCGTCTGTGGTTAGATTTGTTTGTTCTTTTGTGCTGTTTGTTATAAATGCTTTGATTGTATCAAGTGGAACGGTATTTACGGAGTTTGGATATATCAAAGTATCTATATAGTAGCTTTTTGGTAAATCATCACCTTTTACACCTGTACTAGCAAATAGTGTTCTGATATTTGGATTTGCGAATTTTTCTATTTCATGATAACATTTTGTAGCATTTACTATGCCTAGTTTTGCGGTTTCTAAGCCTTTTGTTTTACATAGTTCATCGCAGGCTCTATCAAATCTACTAACAAAAACAGAAATTACAGCTTTTGGGTTAGCTTCACTTTGTTTGATACCTGCATCTAATGCTTTTGTGCACTCTACGGCTTGAACAACACTGAAAATCAATGTTGCATTTACGTTGATACCCATATGCGTAAGCTCTCTCATAGCACCGTAACCTGCCTCTGTAGCAGGAACTTTTATCATAACGTTTGGCATATTTATAGTTTTAAATAACCTCACACCCTCTTCGATAGTACCCACCATATCATCACACAAAGTAGGGTCAACTTCTATAGAGATAAAACCGTCGTTTGAGTCTTTTTCATATAGTGGAAGTAAAATCTCGGCAGCTCTTTTTATATCTTTTATAGCAAGAGCTTCGTAAATCTCTTTTTGTGATAAGTGTTGCTTTGAGTTTATATCGCTTTTGTAAGCCGGTGAGTTTGTAATAGAGTTTTCAAATATTGCCGGATTGCTTGTAGCACCGTGAATTACGCCATCGTTTATAAGAGTTTTAAATTCGTTTTCTAAAAAATCTCTTTCTATAAAATCACACCATATTGAGTAGTTTATACTTTGTTTTAAGTTCATTTTGTCCCTTTTTTCTTTAAGCTAATGAGGTACTAAGTTCCTGAGGTACTAAGTTGGCTTGAATTTTTACAGCTCAGTACCGCAGTACCTTATTAACTTATAACCTTTCTAAAATCAACGATAAATCTTTCGTATCAATTATAATATTTGCCTCTTTTTTGAGTACCTCTTTAGCACAAAAAGCTATTCTTTTACTTGCGTGTTCAAACATACTTTTATCATTTGCACCGTCACCTACTGCGATAGTGTCTTCTACGCTAACTCCAAGAAGTTTTTGCAGACGCACTAACATATCACCCTTGCTAAAGCCAAACATCATATCTCCACCTACAAAACCGCTTAGAACGCCGTCTTTGTGGTGTAAGAAATTTGCAAAGTCAGCATCAAGACCGAGTTTTAGTTTGGCAGGAGTAGTACCCTCTCTAAAACCGCCGCTAAAACATACTACTTTGTAACCTCTATCTTGAAGCCCTTTTACTACTTCCACGGCTCCTGGCATAAGCGGTAGGTTTCTACAAATATCTTGTACTTTGTGGTACTGTAAACCTTTTAGTAAAGATACCCTTGTAGTCAAAGATTCAAAAAAATCAAGTTGCCCACTCATCGCAAGTTCGGTTATGTGAGACACTTGCTCTTTAAGTCCCAATTCTTCAGCCAAAAAATCAATAGTCTCTCCATCCATAAGCGTAGAGTCAAAATCAAATACTGCTAATTTCATATAATTATTCCATAATTGTTATTTTAAATACATATTTTATCAAAACATATATAAAAATATGATTTATTACAATGTTGACATACAACTTAATAAAGTCATTTATCGGTCATATATTCGATATATGGAAATGACCGATAAGTGACCGTAGAAATGCTACAATTCCTCAACAAATATAAACAAGGTGGGAAAATGTCATTATTCAATTTTAAAACACATGAGGAAATATATAAGTTAAAGGCTATTGATGATAATTATGCCGTGATTTCATTTAAGCCTGACGGTACAATAATACATGCAAATAAGAACTTCTTAGATGCACTTGGTTATAGTGCATATGAAGTAGTTGGAAAACATCATAAGATTTTTTGTGATAGTAGATATGTAGCTACTAGAGATTATAGCGATTTTTGGAATAGTTTAAACAGCGGTATTACTATGACGTCTGAATTTAAAAGAATCAAAAAAGACAGCAGTTCTATATTAATACAAGCATTATATATACCTATTAAAAATAGTAGCGGTAGGGTTATCCAAGTAATCAAATTTGCTCAAGATGTAACACAGAGAAAACTGCAGACATTAGATTATGAAGGGCAACTTAACGCTATAAGTAAATCTCAAGCAGTTATAGAATTTAACATGGATGGTACCGTGATAACCGTAAATGAAAACTTCTTAAAAACTCTTGGATATCAACTTAACGAAATCGTAGGTAAACATCATAGTATATTTTGTGAAGAAGCCTATAAAAATTCAAATGATTACAGAGATTTTTGGAAAAGATTAGGTAACGGTCAATTTGATTCAGGCGAATATTTGAGGCTTGGAAAAGGCGGAAAACATGTATGGATACAAGCTTCATATAATCCTATTATGGACATAGACAACAAACCTTTTAAAGTAGTAAAATATGCTACGGATATTACGGATAAGAAAAATCTAATTTTTGAGATTGATCCAAAATTTAAATCTGAAGTGCAATTTTTTAAGTTGTCTTTGAAATAAGA
>DYJR01000053.1 GCA_020723015.1 Arcobacter nitrofigilis | reverse complement strand
GATCCCAGGTTTTCATCCTGGTTACAGGGGTTCGAATCCCCTTGGGGTCACCACTTCTAATTTTGAAGGTTAGATTTTGAGTGTTGAATTATTATAGTTCTTAATTCAAAATTCTTAATTCATAATTCATCATTATATCCAAGTGTGCGGTCGTAGTTCAGTCGGTTAGAATGCCTGCCTGTCACGCAGGAGGTCGCGAGTTCGAGTCTCGTCGATCGCGCCACTTTTATTAATCTTCAATTAAAAATCAAATTATCATACTATATTATAACACCATTCAATACTTACATCTAACAAATTTATCAATTTTTACCTTTTATCCTTTGCCTTTTACCCCATTTTTTACCTTTATTATGATAGAATACTTCTTCAAACGACCCCATCGTCTAGTGGACAAGGACACTTGGTTTTCATCCAAGTAACGGAAGTTCGAATCTTTCTGGGGTTGCCAAATTATCTAAAATCTAAAAAGTAAAAACTAAAGTGAAAAAAGCTACAAAAAAAGAGATTGAAGAACTTAAATCAATTTTAATAGAACAATACAAAGACGCAAAAACAGAGCTAAACTACAAAAACGAATACGAACTTTTGATAGCTATTATTTTATCGGCTCAATGTACCGATAAAAGGGTCAATATAATAACTCCTGCACTTTTTGAAAAGTACCCTAGCACAAAAGAACTATCAAATGCAAACTTAGAGGATGTCAAAGCACTTATAAATAGTTGCTCGTTTTTCAATAATAAAGCACAAAATATAATCAAAATGGCAAAAGCGGTAGAAGAAAAACACGCTGGAGTGATACCACGAACTCAAAAAGAGCTTATTGCCCTTGCAGGTGTCGGACAAAAAACCGCAAATGTTTTTATGATAGAGTATGAAAACAAAAACCTTATGGCAGTAGATACACATGTGTTTAGGGTAGCCCATAGATTTGGTTTGACAGATGAAAAAACAGCTATCAAAACAGAAGCTGAACTTTCAAAGAAATTTAAAACAGATTTACATATACTTCACCAAGCTATGGTACTTTTCGGCAGATACATATGCAAAGCGGTAAGTCCTGATTGTTGTAACTGTATAGCTCCTCATTTATGTAAATCTAAAGAATCTTTTAAAGCTAACTAGGTTAAAATACTTCAGATATATATGGGAGTGCTTTCATGATTAAGAAGATAATCGTTACATCATTAGTATTTTTTAGCTCCGCAGTAAGTGAACCGATAAATTTTAATAATATAGAACCCTCAGTATTTGGTGAATTTCAACAAGTAAAAGAACCTGAACAATTACCTAGCGAAACGAAAAATTTCGTAGAAGAAGTCAAAGTATTTATCGATACGGAGTATAATAAAATACAAAATAAAGTTAAAGAGCTAGCATTTTCTTTTCTAGGTCAAAAGTATAAATTTGGAGCTTCAAAAGATAGTACCAAAACAGATTGTTCTTTATATACGCAAAACGTGTTTTCAAAAATAGGTATAAAGCTACCTAGAAGTTCTATAGAACAGTCGACCGTAGGTGTCATAGTTCCAAAAGAAGAACTACAAGTCGGGGATTTACTATTTTTTAGAACATATAGAAAAACACCTTCTCATGTGGGAATATATATAGGTGATAATAAAATGATACATGCTTCTTTTAAAAATAAAGAAGTGGAAATAGAAACTCTTGATAAAAAATATTATCGCGAGCGATTTTTGTTTGCTAAGAGAGTTATAGAAACTTCCTCTTAAGCACTTTTTGTTACTCTTAAAACCCCATAAAAGTCTGGGTTTGCCCGGATGAGCCGAACTCTTCGTCTATCTCTTTTGCTATTTGTAAAAAATCAACGCCGTTTATGGTCTTAAGTCCTTTGATAATCTCTTTTTTACCGCTTACAAGCTCTTTTGATTTGATACCGTGACTAATAGACAAACCAGCTTCTATAAAAGCTGAAAGTTTATCGCATTGTTTTAGTGCATGACCGTCTATGGCACTATATTTATCTAGGTTATAGCTACTTACGCTTTCTACCACTTTTACTTCACAGTTATCTATGATTCTATCCAAAAATTCATCTTTTTTGTCACCCATAAGACCCAGTATATAAGCAAATTCACTTCTTAAAGACTCAGGTATATTAGGCAATATCTCCTCTTCTATTTTTGCTATTTCATACTCGCTTATAATTTCGCTCAAATCATCTACACTGTATTTGACCGGACTTATAATATCTCTAGTCAATGCTTCAGGTAAGTCGTGAAATAATGCACAAAAGAAATTACTTTCTAGCCTTTTTGGACAAGCATTTACTTTCAAAGAGTAAAAATAAGAAAAAATTGCAACCGTAAGCATATGCCCCAAAACAGACGTTTCAGGGATTCTTGGAGTTTGAGCCCATCTTTTTTGGAATCTCAAGCGACCGCTTAAGTCTATCACTTTTGCTAGTTTTTTGTTTAGCACTATTTTTCTCACAGCTATTAGCTCATAATAGTCCTCTATCTCTTCATCAACTGCTTTTTTGACGCTTTCTATATCGTTTAAAAACTGGCTTGTTTGATAAACTATACTAAATTCCCATCTAGTAGAGAGATATGAAGCGGCTTTGTGGATAAATCTCTCTTTTTGATAAGTTGTTTCATCATTGAGATACTCTTCAAACTTTTGCAAGAAATTACCGTCGTCAATATCGGCTAAAGATGTTCTTAGCTTACCTATTACCCATGAATTTATCTCTTTTTTCTTTTTTTGTAAAGCGTTTCTAAATACGTCAGGGCGAATATCGGTAACAACCACACGTCTTAAAAACTCAAAAATACCTGCTTCTATCAAGTGGGTCATATTTACGTCTTTTTCCATTTTTGCGATGAAATAAGCTATAACAAACTTATGAGCTTGTTTATCAAGTTCTACAAGCTCCACCATTCTTGGATAATCGTTCCATCTTTGAATAGATGCACTAGAAAAGATATATTCTATTATTTTTGGGTTTATCACTTATTATCCTTATCATCCGTAAAAAAAATCAACTTTTTACCTAATAGCATCAAAGCTACCACACTAAATACAACACTGTATGCTACTAAGTCACTTCCCATATTATCTCCTACAACTTCCAAGTAAATTGATTTTTTCTACACGTCCTGCGTGTCTTCCGCCTTCAAATTCAGCTTCACACCAATGGTTGATAATACTTTCTATCATCCCCTCACCGCTTACTCTCTCCCCTAGGCATATTACGTTTGCATCGTTGTGGTTTCTTGCCATCGTAGCACTATATTCATTGTGGCAAAGTGCAGCTCTAATACCGTCATATTTATTTGCCGCCATACTCATACCTATACCGCTTCCGCAAATAAGTACGCCGAAACTTTTATAATCATCGGCAATAACAGCTTTACAAACTTCACCTGCAAAATCAGGATAATCAACCCTATCTGCACTGCTAGGTCCTAGGTCAATCACTTCATGCCCTTTGTTTTTCAATAATCCCATAACAAAATCTTTTAATTTAAATCCGGCATGGTCACTAGCTATATAATACTTCATCAATAAATCCCTTCTTTGTAATTTGGTATCTTATCATCTGCTTTAATACTTTTTTCTATAGTTTCAACAGATTTAAACATTCTATTCCATTGTATTTCATAGTTTTCATTCCAACTAAAATATATAAACCACGGTTTACCTACGATATATTTGTATGGAACGGTTCCCCAAAATCTACTATCGTTACTATGGTCACGATTATCACCCATCATAAAATACTCATCATCCGGAATAGTAATAGGGAACATATCAAAAAATTGTCTCGGTTGCAATCCGTTATCCACTACATTAGGGTCGTTGTGAATCCCAGGGTGTGCCTCTTTATATGGATTTACAACCCATAATTTATCACCTATTTCAACTATTTTTGAAGCATCATAGTTTGCTTTTATGTATTCGTTACCCTCTTTTGGATGAATATACAACTCTTTATCTTTCAAAAATATAGTATCACCTCCTACGGCAACACATCTTTTAACAAAATGTTTATCCTCTTCATGTGGGTATCTAAATACTACTATATCACCTCTTTGAGGTCTATCACCTTCTATTAGATGTCCGTTACCGTTGAAATCAGGTAGAACTTTTACCTCTATCCAAGGGATTCTTGGAGTAGGTATTCCGTATGCAAATTTCTTTACAAAAAGCATATCGCCTACTCTTAACGTACTTATCATACTTCCGCTAGGTATTACGAATGCCTGAGCAATAAAAAATATAATAAAAAGGACGATAACAACCGTTCCCGTCCAACTACTAGAGAAATCGTAAAGTTTATTCAAAAAGTTTTTCATTATGCTCTCATTTTAGCTGATTTGATAGTATTTACTAGAAGCATAGCTATAGTCATAGGTCCTACACCGCCGGGTACAGGGGTAATATAAGAACATTTTGAAGCAACTTTATCAAAATCTACATCACCTACTATTTTGCCGTCGCTTAGTCTGTTTATACCTATATCTATTACTATTGCACCATCTTTTATCATATCTTCTTTGATAAGCCCTACTACACCGGTACCCACGCATACTATGTCCGCTTTACTTGTGTGAGCTTTTAAATCTTTCGTAAAAATATGACAAATGTCAACAGTAGCATTTGCATTTAACATCAAAGTTGCAAGAGGTTTACCTACTATATTACTAGCCCCTACTACACATACATCTTTGCCTTTTACATCTATATCATACTCTTTTAAAAGTTCCATTACACCGTACGGTGTCGCAGGTATAAAACCGTCAAGTCCAGCCCTAACACGTCCTACATTGAAAGGGTGGAAACCATCCACATCTTTTTTAGGGTCTATTGCTTCAAGTATAACCGTAGTATCTATATGACTAGGCAATGGAAGCTGTACCAAAATACCGTCTATATTCGGGTTTTGATTCATCATATCTATAGTTTTTAAAATAGATTCTTGAGATATAGTAGCCGGCATTTCATGAACTACGGAATAAATACCTGCATCACTGCATGATTTACTTTTCATTTTCACGTAAGTTGCACTAGCAGGGTCGTTTCCTACTAAAATCACCGCTAATCCCGGGGTTATTTGTCTTGTTTGTTGTAACTCTTCAACATCAAGTTTTACTTGTTTTTTGATTTTGTCTGAAAGGGCTTTACCGTCTAAAAGTACCATAATAGAATAATCCTTTATTAATTTTTATCTATGGATAGCTCTAAAAATACCTTTTATGGTATAGCTTATGAGCCATAAAATAGTTCAAGGCGACTCATCGCTGGTTTACTAACTGTAAATCAAGATGAGGCAACGCAGAAATATACAATGGCTCATAAGCCCAAAGGGAAGCCATCTTTTTGCAAATTATTGCGTTAATTTTTTTCAAATTAGCTTTGGCTAGTTTTTCAAAAAATTTGCCTTATACTTTATCAAAAATCTAGGCTTCTATATCCATTAAGGAGTTTTTAGAAATACCCTTGTTATAATATCAAAAATTCGTTTATATAAAGGTTAGATGTTTGAGGTTGTTATTTTTGCTTATGTTTTCTTTTGGGTCGCTATTTTCCAACGAAGACTTATCGTTTATCACAAACTATGAATACGGTCAAATGTTGTATTCGAATCCTCGTGGTATAGGGTGTGTCAAGTGTCACGGGGAAAACGGTAAAGGTGACGTGATAGCCACGTACCAAGATAGAGAAAAAAATGGACAGATAATTACAAAAACTATCATAGCACCGGATATAAGTCAAAAAACTATAGATGAATTTAAAAAAGTATTAAATGTTAAAAAAAGTGAATCTTTAGTAATGCCTACATACTTTTTGACGAATGAAGAGATAGAATCGATTCACTATTACATAACAAACAAAGGAAGATAATATGATAAAAAGCGTACTTATGGTAGCCGGAGACAATGAAAAACACTTAAATAAAATACCGAATCTTAAATGCGATATAGCTATGATAAATCTTGAAGACGGAATGTTTGACAAAGATAAAGCTAGAGTAATGGTATATGAAAAATTAAAAACTTTAAAATGTGAAACGCCGAAAATAGTAGTAAGGGTAAATTCCTTAGACACTTGCGGTGAAGAGGATATAAAACTTATCAACAAAGTAAAGCCTTATGCCATAAGAGTAGCAAAAATAAAAACAAAAGAGGATGTGAAAAAAGCAATAAGCTTGATAGATAAAGATATTCAAGTTCATCTTTCAATAGAAACGAAAGAGGCTTTCAACTCAATAAGTGAGTTTAAACTTGACGCAAGGGTAACTACGCTTTATCTCGGTATTTTAGATTTACTTGAATCACTTATGCTTCCACAGTCTATACTAACACTTGGAAATCCTACTATAGAATACATTTTGAGTAAGTTTTTGATAGATAGCAAAACACACGGTTTTTATCCTGTATCATTTACATATCAAGATTATAGAAATTTGGGTGAATTTGAAGATTGGTGTGCAAAAGAGAAGAAAATGGGATTCACGGCAAAAAGCTGTATAAGCCCTGATCAAGTAGATATAGTAAATAGAACTTTTGCTCCTAATTCAAAAGAGATAGAAAAAGCAAAATATATAATAGAAAAATTCGAGTCTATGAAAAAAACTGGTTGCACCGGATTTGTGGACGAGAAATACGGTTTTATCGACGAACCTATTTATAAACACGCACTTTTGGTTGTTAAATAAATATATCCGTTAATTTTTGATTTAGATTGGTTTGTTATAATTAGCCAAAATTTACAATATAGGTTATAAGTACGATGTTTGAACGGTTTTTAAGATTTTTCACTGATAATGCAAGGATGAACTATACTTTGTTTGTCCTTATTTTTGCAGTCGGTATATATTCATATATCAAAATGCCAAAAGAGATTTTTCCTAGCTTTGATTTGGAAATGATTTCAATAAGCGGCGGTTATAGCGGTACTTCTATCGATATACTAGACAAAATGGTAGTTACCAAAATAGAAGATGAGTTAAAAAACATCGACGGTATAGATACTATGACTACCATCATATCACCAAATCGATTTACTATAGTTTTGGAGCTTCAAAAAGGTCAAAATAAATACAATCTTGCAAGTAAAATAAAAGATAGCGTAGATACGACAAAACAAAATCTTCCTAGCGATATGAATACACCTATAGTAAATGCATTGGATAGGAAAAGAGACTTAGTAGAACTAGTCTTAACTAGCGACAAACTCTCTTTAGATGAGCTAAAACCTATTGCAGATGAATTAAAAAGCAAGGTATCCTCAGTAGAAGGTATCTCAGAAGTTAATATTTACGGAGATAGTGATTTATTTTATGAAATCATAATCAACGAACAAAAAATCTCCGCACTAGGTCTTAATAAAAATGATATTTTTACAGCCGTAAGTAACCTCTCTTATATATTTCCTGTAGGTAAAATAGAAGACAGCAAACAACACTTTTATGTATCCACAAACAATGGAAATAAAACTATCGAAGAGTTTGAAAATACTATAATTAGAATCAATAACAAAAATATCTACCTCAAAGATGTTGCTAATATAGCAAAAAAATATGAAGATAGTTCTACTTTATACTCATTAAACGGTCAAAACTCTATCAGTCTTGCAATATCACAGCTTGCTACGGCAAATGCTATCAAAATAGCTGATGACATAAGAGTCATAACGGAGAAAGTAAATAAATCGCAACAACTATACAATATATTCATAAATAAAGATGATTCAAGTAGAATCAAAGAAAGACTTGATATAGTAATTTCAAATATACTCCTTGGAATAATACTGATTACCATACTTGTTGCATACCTTATCAATACAAGAATGGCGTTTATTATTGTTTTGGGAGTTCCTACATCTTTTGTCATATCTGCAGTATATATGTATTTAACCGGATATTCTATCAATATGATTTCTCTTGTAGGTATATTAATAGCTCTAGGTATAGTTGTAGATGATGCTATTATAGTAAGTGAAAATATACAACAATACATAGAAAAAGGGATGAAACCTAAAGAAGCGGCCATCTTGGGTGCAAAAGAGATGGCGGAACCCGTTACTATTGCTTCCATTACGACTCTTTTCTCTTTTATACCGGTTTTACTTATAACAGGTACCTTGGGTGAGGTTATGAAACTTATCCCTATTGCTATTTCAGCTCTTGTATTAGCATCACTAATAGAATCTTTCATATTTTTACCTATACATGCTGCTCATACACTAAAAAAAGATGTAAAAACCCTTTCATGGGAAAAAGCAAATTTAATATATTCAAAAGCAATACATCTTTGTATGCAATACAAAAAAACCTTTTTGGTACTGTTTTTTATCATGGTTCCGTTAATGATATTTTTTGCTATCAAGCAATCTAAATTTCAAATGTTTCCGCAGTTTGATGCAAGCGATGTAAGAATAGCTATAAAAGCACCTAATAATAAAACTTTGGAAGAGACTTTTGAAATCATACAGTCGATAGAAAAAGATTTATTATCCAAAAAAGATGAGTTTTTTATCAAAAGTATAGATTCAAAAGCAGGAAGTAGGACGGACTCTGCTGGGAATAGCGAAAATTTACCTTATGTCGGTTCTATTACAATAGAACTTGAACAACTAAAAGCAGACAATTTTGTGGATAAATTTATTACGCCTTATTTAAGTTTTTATTATGACCCTGATAATCGCCCAAGAGATAAAAAATCAATGCAAATAGCAAAACAGGTCAATATGTTTTTACAAAAAAAAGGTTATAAGGAAAAATATAACCTTGAAGACTTAAGTGTAGTTGAGAGAAAAGTAGGACCTATTCAGACCGATATTGCAATAGCTTTGACACATAACAACAAACAACTGATAATTGAGTCTATAGATAAAATTGAAAAAGAACTAGCTTCAATAAAGGGTGTACATACTATCTATAACTCTATAAGTTTCGGTATAGATGAAATAAAACTAAAAGTAAATCAATATGGACTAAGCCTAGGTGTCGATGAAACTTATTTAGGAAACTATCTATCAAACTTATATCTTCTAAAGAAAAAAGGTGTCGCTTTTGATGATACAGGTATGCTTGATATAAAAATAAAAAGTAATTCCAAAGATGACTTTGAAGCTTTCAAAAACCTGCCTATTACCCTAAAGGATAATTCTGTAGTAAGACTAAACGAAATCGCAGAACTTCAAATCATAAAATCATTTGAAAAAGTTGCCAAAGAAGACGGTATAACAAATTATTTCGTATATGCAAACGTTGACCCAAAAGTAATAACGGCTACGGAAGTTTTGAGTATGATTAACGTAAAATTAGAAGAACTAAGAAATAGCGGTGTAAAAGTATCATTAAAAGGTGAAGAGGAAAAAAAACAAACTCTAAAAACGGATATGATGGCTGCTTCTGCTCTTGCTATATTGCTTATTATGTTGTCATTACTATATTTATTTAACTCTTTTAGGGATACTTTCATCCTTATGAGCGTAATACCGTTCTCATTTTTGGGTGTTTTGGTCGGTCATCAGATACTTGGTCTAAACCTTAGTATGCCTTCACTTATAGGTGGACTTGGACTTGCCGGAGTCGTAATAAATGATGGAATAATCATGATGACTTTCTTACAAAAAGCAAAAACTCTTGAAGAGGTCTTTACACAGTCTGTCAAAAGATTAAGACCTATTATCTTAACAACGGTCACTACGATATTCGGTATGATGACGTTGATGTTTTTCCCTACGGGTCAAGCTACTATTTTCCAACCTATAGCCGTAGCCCTAGGATTTGGTCTTGCATGGGGTACGGTTATAAATCTTCTTTATTTACCGGTTCTTTATAGTTTCTTAAAAAGAATCAAGTAGTTGCTACCACTACTTGGTTTCTCCCTTTTGTTTTAGCTTGGTACAATGCAATATCGGCTCTTTTGATAATATCATCAACATTATCGTCACTATTATTCATTTGAGCTACACCGATACTCGTAGTAATATTAATTACTCTAGACTCAACATCACAAGTTGTTCTTTCAATGACGATTCTTAGTTTATTTGCAAGAGCAACAGCCCCTTTGATATCTATGTTATTAATACATATACAAAATTCTTCACTGCCTAATCTTCCGAAGATATCCCAAAATTTAAATCTGAAGTGCAATTTTTTAAGTTGTCTTTGAAATAAGAA
>DYJR01000052.1 GCA_020723015.1 Arcobacter nitrofigilis | reverse complement strand
ACTTACACTTTCATTGACGCTATCGCCAAAACCGCTAAGTCCACCGAAAAATGCTATGTTGTAACCTATAAGTAAAAAGCACATAGATGCAACCGCATAAATCATAGTGTTTGTCATTAAAACAGTAGAAACGTTTTTCGTTCTTACTATCCCAGCTTCAAGCATTGCAAAGCCCGGAACCATAAAGATAATAAGAGTCAAAGTAAATATCACGTAAAGTGTATCTACAATGTAGAGCATTTCATTTTCCATTTGTAACTCCTTAATAAGATTATATTTGTAATCATACTTTAATTTATAATATTTAAATATGATTTTCTGTACAATATATATACAGTTCAATGTATAAGGATTAATTATGCCAAGTGGTGACTTTATAGCACATTCACAAATATCAAAAGAGATACTAAATTCAGCAAACTTATTAAAAACGCTAAAAATAAATGTTTTAATACGAGGAGATATAGGTACCGGTAAAAAAACTCTTGCAAAAACCATAGCACCGAATAGCTTTATTATAGATGCAAAAGAGTTGCAATATGAAATATCTCAAAATGCATTTTCAACGGAATATGAAACTATTATAATCGACCATATTGAAAATATTACAAACGTAGATATGATTTTAAACTGGTTTTCAAACTGCGGGCTAAGGATAATAGCAACCACTAGACAAGGTGAATTAAGTCCTAAATTGGAAGACTTTTTTGCTATAAAAACATTTATTCCACCTCTTGATGATAGAAAAGAGGATATAAAACCTCTAGCCAATAAATTTGCACTTGAAGCTAGTCAGGTTTTGGGTGACGGTAAGACAAAACCGCAAAAACTAATCATAAATACTACTCAAAACGGATATTCCCTAAGACAATCGGTATTTTTTAGTTATCTATTCGAGTCAATAAACGAAGGTGAGATAATGATGCTTTTGGAAAAATTGATGTTTGAAAGATTACAAGGGGAGAATAACTATAGAGATCTTTTATATCTTTTTGAAACACCTCTACTTAGAGCGTCTCAAAAGAAATATAAAAGTCAACTTCAAATGGCAAAACACTTAGGTCTTAATAGGGTAACTCTTAGAAAAAAACTAGAGTTAAACGATATATAATACGATAAGCAGTTATCGTTTCCTATAGGCTTTGCCTACGTCGGTGCATAAATGCACATCGACTTCAGTTTCGAGCCTGAAAACGATAAGCAGTTATCGTTTCCTATAGGCTTTGCCTACGTCGGTGCATAAATGCACATCGACTTCAGTTTCGAGCCTGAAAACGATAAGCAGTTATCGTTTCCTATAGGCTCTCAGGTTTTCCGAAGTGGTAGCCTTGAGAGTAGTCTACTTCAAATTCAGCAACTTTTTGATATACCCCTTCACTACTAACAAACTCTGCTACCGTTGTAAGTCCGAGTTTTTTACAAAATGCAATTATAGTTTGTACTATAATTTGTACGTTACTATTAACATCGATATTTTTGATTAAGCTACCGTCTATTTTTACGAAATCGACATCAAGTTCAAGTAAAATATTAAAGTTTGAATATCCTGCACCAAAATCATCTATGCCTACTTGACAGCCGTATTGTCTGACTTTTTGTATAAATTCTTCTACCAAAATAAAATCGACTATACTCTCAGACTCTAGTATTTCAAAACTTAGATTACTTGATATATCTTTGTTATCTTCCAACAAATTCATAATAATGTCTATAGTTTCTTTTGAAGATATATCGTCGAATGATATATTCATACTTACTTTTATACCCTTTTGACGTATTACGTTTATACATTCTTTAATCATATATTTTGTAATCTCAGGATATAATTTGGCTTTTTTGGATATAGTCAAAAATTCTATAGGAGCGATTGCTCTTCCATCATCATCTATAAATCTTATCAAGGCTTCATATTTAATGATTTTTCCGTCTTGATTATCAACTATAGGTTGGAAAAAAGCTCTAAATTTATCATTAAATATACCGTGTTTGATTTTTTTAATCCATTTTAGATTATCTTCAAAGTTTTTCTTAATATTTAAAGATTCATCATAAATCATTATAGATTTTAGTTTTTCTCTTGCATAGTATAGAACTCTTTGAGCGTGTTTGTATGCATCGCTATACTCGCTTTTTGCTATGCCTATGGTGATATTTAAATCTATTTTATTATCATCTACGATAATATCTTCAGCCTCTATGGCAGTAATAAAATCCTTACATTGTTGGAAAAACAAATCTATATCATATTTTGTATCTCTTGTAACTATGGCAAACTTATCGGCTTCTACCCTATATACTTTAAAATTATCGTTTGGAAAATGTTCTTTTATTTTATCTGCAAAAGCTATAAGAAGTTTATCTCCCATCTCTTCGCCTAAGAGGTCGTTTATAGTAGAAAATTGGTCGATATTAATGAGTGCCAAAACATCATCGGGAGTATCTTTAAGGTCTTTTTTCAGTTTATTTCTATTTGGGAGTTTGGTAAGGTCATCTTTATATAAATCTTGGAGCTCATGATAAAGCAAAGACTTACTCATCATAGAGATAAGCTTATTCATATCAATAGGTTTTAGTACATATTTGTCTATCCCTAAGTCTATAGCTTCTAGTAAATACTCAGTATTTGAAAAAGCGGTAGCCACAATAATAGGAACATTTTGGTTTATGCTTTTTATTGCACGCGACATCTCCAAGCCGTTCATTTTAGGCATATTAATGTCCGTAATAACTAAGTCTATTTCATCTTGATATTTTTTAAAAAGTGCAAATCCTTCTTCACCGTCTTTTGCAACGTATTGCTTTTTAGTAAAACCGCTCAAACTTTTAGTAACTATATCACGAAGCAACTGCTCATCTTCAACATACAAAACGACAACGTTTTTTAGTGTACTTATTGCAACTTTATCCAAACTTTACCTTAATAAAATGATATTTCTGATATTATATCATAAAACAAATATAAATAGGTTTAGATGAAATGGATGAAGCTTTAATAATAACTTGCGGTGGTACTTTTAGTAAACTCTATAATCCGATTAACGGTGAAATGATTGTACCTAAAAATAATGAAATCCTAGAAAGAATAATTAAAACTTATTTTAAGTTTAATATAAACTTTATTCATGTTCAAGAGTTTATCTACAAAGATAGCTTAGATATGGATGATAATGACAGAGAAGGATTAAAGAAACTCGTAAGTCAATCAAAATACGATAAGATTATTATAATACATGGAACGGATACGATACATCTAAGTGCAAAAGAGATTGAAAATATAGCCAAAGAGAAAAATCTTAGTGTTGTTTTCGTAGGGGCTATGGAACCTATAAGTATCAATCCGATAGAAGGGTGCATGAATCTCGGATGTGCTTACGGATTTTTACAAGCTTCCAACGCTAAGGGTGTTTTTATAGCCATGAACGGCATAATAAAAAACGTGAACGAAATAGTAAAAAATAGAGAATTAGGATACTTTGAATGTCTAAAATAAATTGCTCCCACTGTCATTTGGAATTTGAACAAGACCAAATGATAAAAGATACATCAGGTGACAAGGAGTTGTACTTTTGTTGCAACGGATGTCAAGGGGTATATCACCTTCTAAGCAACGAAGGACTTGATAGTTTTTATGACAA
Source organism: Arcobacter nitrofigilis (assembly GCA_020723015.1). Taxonomy (GTDB): domain Bacteria; phylum Campylobacterota; class Campylobacteria; order Campylobacterales; family Arcobacteraceae; genus UBA6211. The sequence goes on along the minus strand of DYJR01000052.1, from coordinate 6,841 downwards.
ACTAGGTAAAAATTCACTCACCCCTCCAAAAAACCTAGACCCAAACGTAGAAAAATTTGATTTGGACTCTTTTGAAAAGCGATTTATAAAAACTACCCCTCAAGGCTTCAAACAAATAGACCTTATCATAGAAGGGATACATTGTGCCGCTTGTGTATGGCTTAATGAAAAGATACTTTTTAATACAGACGGCATAATAGAAGCAAATATAAATTTCACCAACTACAAAGCAAGAATCGTTTGGGATGATTCAAAGATTAAATTATCTCAAATAATACTAAAAATACGCAGTATCGGATATGATGCGTATCCTTATGATTCAAAAATAAGCGATGAAAAAGCTTCAAGTGCAAAACGTGACTATTTTATGAGAATGTTTGTCGCTGTTTTTGGTTCTATGAATATCATGATGTTGGCGGTAGCAAAGTATAGCGGGTTTTTTACAGGAATGACGGAAGATGTAAAAGCGATGGTGCATTTCGGTGAGTTTATGGTGGCTACTCCCGTGCTATTTTATAGTGGATGGGTGTTTTTTCGCGGTGGTTACTACGGGCTAAAAAATAAAATCATAAATATGGATTTTTTAGTAGCTAGCGGTGCAACACTTACGTATTTTTATTCCCTTTATATAATGTTCGGCGGAGTAGGGGAGAGTTATTTTGACTCCGTAGCTATGATTATTACATTTGTACTTGTAGGAAAATATCTTGAAGTTATAGGTAAAAAAAGTGCCGTGGATACTATCGATAAAATAAAAAGCTCCCTACCACTTGATGCAATAGTGATAGAAGAGGGAGTAAAAAAATCCATAAGCGTAGATGAGATAAAAGTAGGTGATATTTTAGAACTAAAAACAGGTGAAATAGCACCGGTTGACGGTATAGTAGTAAGCGGTAACGCAAACTTTGACGAATCAAGTATCACGGGCGAGTCGATGCCCGTATATAAAAGTATAGGTGATACGATTTATAGCGGTACGATAAATACAAATTCACTTATAAGATATAAAGCCCAAAAAGATTTTTCAAGCTCTACTGTAAGTTCTTTTGTGACGCTTATAGAGGATTCTTTAGCTTCAAAATCAGAGATAGAAAAAAAAGCAAACGAAATATCAAAATATTTCTCGGCAACTATTTTGTCTTTGGCATTTTTGACTTTTATCGGATGGTACTTTTTCACACCTGAACTTTTTTATGCAAGCGAAGCGGGAAGATTTGAAAAAGCTTTTATAGTTATGATTTCCGTTATAGTTATAGCTTGTCCATGTGCATTATCTTTGGCTACACCGATAGCTTCGTTGGTGGGGATTAGTGAGCTTGCACGAAATAAATTGGTATTTAAAGAATCGAAATTCTTAGAAACCATGGCAAAGGCAAATGTTTTGGTGTTGGATAAAACTGGGACTATTACGCAAGGTAAACTAAAAGTAGTAAAATGTGAGTTGGCAAATGATTTGAATATAAATATACTCTACACTTTAGTAAGCTCCTCAAATCATCTAGTAAGTGCTACGGTCAAGAAATATCTTGAAGAGAATTATCAAGATTTAAAAACTTACAACTTAGAAGAGTACAAAACAATAGACGCAAAAGGTATGTATGCACAATACAATGATATGGAGCTTATAGGCGGGAATAAAGCTATGCTTGAGGATTTTGGTATAGTTACTCCTAAAAATAGCGAATTTACGACCTTTTATTTTGCGGTAAACGATACTTTGGTAGCCTCTTTTTATCTTCAAGATTTGCTAAAACTAGATGCCCTAAAAAGCTTTGAAAACCTCAAAAAGTTCAATCTTGAAATCATAATGCTAACGGGAGATAATGAGCAAGTTGCAAAAAATATAGCATCACAAGTGGGAATAACAAATTATCATTATGCTCTAAATCCTATCCAAAAAGCGGAATTTATAGACAACCTCAAAAAAGAGGGCAAAATAGTAGTAATGGCAGGTGACGGCGTAAATGATGCTCTAGCACTATCAAAAAGTGATATAGCCATAGCTATGGGCAACGGTGCAGATATTTCCATAGCAACAAGTGACGTAGTAATACTAGATGATTCGTTAACTGCCCTTGTGAGATGTTTTGAGATATCACACAAAACATACAAGCTTATCAAACAAAATCTAGGAATATCCCTTGTTTACAATGCTCTAACCATACCTATAGCAATGGCAGGATATGTAATCCCTCTTGTGGCTGCCGTTTCTATGAGCTTTAGTTCTTTGCTTGTAGTGAGTAACTCTTTACGGATAAAAAATGGTAAAAAATAGTGAAGCACTAATTTCTACCATTTTAGAAATAAATACCTTCAAAGAGATAAAACAACGCTTTCCTGTACATAATTTTTTGAAAAAAGTCCTTACCAAACAGATTTTTGATATGATACTTTTTGCAAAATTCAAAGAAGATGTCTTAACAATAGGTGTACATCATCCGACGGCTCAATTTGAGCTTACGAACTTTAAGCCTATATTGATTCAATATGCAAAACAAATAGATGATTTGAAAACTATAAAAGATGTTAAAATTTTTCGTTACGACAAGCTCAAACCAAAGTCTCTTTCAGAGGTACCAAATACGGAAGTATCTTTTTTTGAAGAGAAATCTTACGGTATTTTTGAAAACAACTTAAAAGATAAAGAACTTTTCGATAGAATAGAACAAATTAGAAATCTAATCAAAACAAAGGGGAAAAAATGGAAATAAGCGGTACACTCTTTATGATGCTTATTGTTTCACTTATTGTTAGCTTTTCCGTACTGGCAGTATTTTTATGGGGTGCAAAAGGCGGACAGTTTGACGATACGAAAAGGATGATGGACGGACTACTATTTGATAGTGAAGAGGATTTAAACGACGCTTATCAGAAAGAAAAGAAAAGGGAAGAATCTCTAAAAAAACCGCAAGAAGAGAGTAAAAACTAGTATTTTACCAGTTTTTACCGTTATTCATCTCTCGGAATATCTCCTTATTAATCATCTTAAACTCACCGTTTTGATATAAAAATCTAAGTCTATTTTCGTCTTTGTGAACTTGCTCCGTATCTCCCACATTGATAGTCAAACGTCCATGACCCGTAAGAATTAGCTGATCTCTTGAATTATCTAGTTCAAAAGTTTTTGTACTTAAGTAGTCCTTTTTTGAAAAGTCATCTAGGTAAATAACTCCCACCCAAATCTGTGCATCAGGTGTAATTTTGATTTTCGGTAACGTTGCGGAAGTTACTTTCTGGGTTTCGATTTTCGGTTCTTCTTTTACCACAGATTGTTCTACCTTCGGTTTTTGCTCTGCTATAGTCTCTTGTTTCGGTTCTTGTTTTATTTCTTGTTTAATCTCTGTTTTTATCTCTTCTTGTTTTTGTTCAGGAGCTATAGCTGAAGGAGTCGTTTGTCCCTCAACGGCTTTTATATCTTCTTGAATAGGTGCATTTTCTACCGATTTATCTATAGCAACTTCCAGAGGGTTGTTTGTTGCTTGTATATTCTCTTTTACTATAGTTTGAGTCTCTTCAACTTCCGATGATGAATCTCCCATAATCAAAGACAAAACAAGCAAAACAAATACTATAGCTATAGGATAGATAATAAATCTTTTATCTATCTCTTTGGGTTCTTTTTGGGAAGCCGTTGCCTTTTGTTTTTCATGTTCTTTATGGTCAAAAAACTTTTCGGCTTCTTTTTTGAAATCACTCAAATCCAGACCGAATTCTTTTTCAAGCATTGTTATAAAGCCTGTAGCTTTAAACTTATTATTTAGTTTTTCAAAATCTTTATCAAATATAAACTCAATATTTTGATGAGCTATATACGTTCTTTGATAGATAGTTTCTACACCTATATCTTTTAACTTTTCAAAATCACCCATTAACACCTACCTCTTTTAATAACTAGCTAAAATTTTATCAACGTTATCCCACGAAATTTCTTTATCGTTTTTTTTGCTAAAGATATGATAAACATATCTAGCAAACATATCTGTTTCTACGTTTACCAAAGTACCTTTTTTATACTTCTTAAAAATCGTATTTTTGATTGTATGAGGTATTATAGTAAGTCTAAAGCTATCATCATATACGTCGTTTACCGTAAGGCTTACACCGTCTATGGTAATCGAGCCTTTAGGAACTACGAATTTAATGTAACTTTTCGGTAATTTTACAAAAAAATCGGTGCTGTTGCCGTTGTTTTTTATATCGGTTATTTCACCCAAACAATCCACATGCCCTTGAACTATATGCCCTTCAAATCTATCGCCCATCATCATAGCAGGCTCAATATGAACTTCATCTTTATAGTTTTCTATCGCAAGAATATTTTTTGATTCAGGTGAAAGCTCTACGCTAAAATAACCGCTTCCAACTTCCACGACGGTCAAACATGCACCGTTGATAGCTATAGAGTCACCTAGCTTTGCATTATGCTTTGAATAAACACTTAGTTTACTACCTTCAAAGCTTTTAATTTTCGCAATTTCTCGAATTAATCCGGTAAACATCCCGCCTCTTATTTTTTTTTGGATATAATATCACAATTTATGTTAATTTTACTACTTGGAGAAAAAGTGAATTATGATATTATAGTCGTCGGTGGTGGACACGCAGGTATAGAAGCATCACTTGCGAGTGCCAGAATGGGCAAAAAAACACTACTTATTACTATGTTGGTAGAACAACTAGGAGCGGCAAGTTGTAATCCGGCTATCGGAGGACTTGCAAAAGGACACCTAGTAAAAGAACTCGATGCAATAGGCGGAGAGATGGCTAAGTGTACCGATGCTACAGGTATTCAGTTTAGAATACTCAATGCAAGTAAAGGTGCAGCGGTACAAGGAAGTCGTGCTCAGATAGATATGGATACATACAGACTTTATATGAGAGAGGTGTGTTTCAATACTCCAAATCTTGAGATTTTTCAAGATGAAGCAACGGCTCTTATTTATGATGATGCACAAGTAAGAGGTATCAAGACCAAACTAGGACTTGAGTTTAGGGCAAAAAAAGTGATATTAACTACGGGAACTTTTATGAAAGGGCTTGTCCATATCGGTGAACAAAAACTTAGTGCAGGACGTGCATGGGAAGCTCCGTCAACCACACTTAGCGATAGCTTAAGAGAACTTGGACTAAAAGTAGGAAGGCTAAAGACGGGGACTCCGTCAAGACTTGATGCAAAAAGTATAGATTTTAGCGTGATGGAAGCTCACGGCGGAGATGAAAAACCAATCCCTTTTTCTTTTAGAACGGATAAAGCTAATTTCAACCCGAAACAACATCCATGTTATATCACATATACAAACGAAACGACACACAAAATCATATCGGACAACTTCTACCGTGCACCGCTTTTTACGGGACAAATAGAGGGCTTAGGACCTAGATACTGCCCGAGTATAGAGGATAAAATCAACCGTTTTAGCGACAGAGAAAGACATCAGCTGTTTTTAGAACCGCAAACGGCACAGTGCCTAGAATATTATATAAACGGTCTTAGTACATCTTTGCCGATAGATGTACAAACTGCGATGATTCACTCTATCAAAGGGCTAGAAAATGCAAAAATAGTAAGATACGGATATGCTATCGAGTATGATTATGTTGACCCGACGGAACTTCACCATACACTAGAGACAAAAAAGGTAAAAAACCTTTATCTTGCAGGTCAGATAAATGCTACCACGGGATACGAAGAAGCAGCGGCTCAAGGGCTTATGGCTGGGATTAATGCAGCTCTTGCCATAGAGGGTAAAGAGCCTTTCGTACTTAGACGTGATGAGGCATATATCGGGGTACTTATAGATGATTTGGTTACCAAAGGTACAAGCGAACCATACAGAATGTTTACGAGTCGTGCCGAATATAGGCTACTTCTAAGAGAAGAAAATGCCGATATAAGACTTATGGAATATGGTTACCGAATGGGGCTTATAGACCAAGATACTTTTGATAAAATGAAAGCAAAAAACAAAACTATAAATCAAGCTATGGAACTAATGGTAAACACGTGGTTTACCCCTAGCAAAGAGAATCTTGCAATGCTTGAAAATATGTGTGAAGAGAAAATAAGCGATAAAACTTTGCTTGTGGATATGGTGGGAAGAAACACTATAGATTTGGCAAAATTTGATGAGTTTGTACCTAGTTTCAAAGAGCTTGACGACTACACCAAAGAGCAAGTTATCGTAGAGGCTAAATATTATAGATACGTACAAAAGCAACAAAAACAAATAGAAAAAATGAAAAAAATGATAAATCTAAAAATACCGGAAGATTTCGTATATGACAAACTCCCGGGTCTTTCAAACGAAGTTATCGAAAAGCTCAAAAAGCATAAACCGCCTACGCTTTTTGCTGCTTCGCTTATATCGGGTATTACACCGAGTGCGGTGGATATACTCCATATGTATGTGAATCCTAGGGGGAAATAATATTTCCTCATAGGGATGAACTACTATCCTTAGCATATATTAGATACTACTAAAACAAACTAAATTTTAAGTGGATCGGAACAGTCTTTCTTATAAATCAAATCAATATCTTTCATAATCTCACTTTGCTTTATTTATAGTTATTTTGATATATGATATTTTTGCATATCTTATTTAGTTATTTTAAGGTTGTGTTTTATATAATTTGGGTTGAATGAATGGTTAAATGTAGAGGAATCTATGGGTATCTCAAAGTCCATAGGTAACTATTGGAGGATGGGTTTAGTGTATGTGCTAATACAGTACAAAAATACTGTAAAGAGCTAGGACTAAAAGCCAATACTGGCTGTCAAAATACCAAAGACAAAGGTATCACTATCTCTATGGATAGTAAAGGGAGAGCTACTGATAAT
>DYJR01000051.1 GCA_020723015.1 Arcobacter nitrofigilis | reverse complement strand
CTAACATCTAATCTTTAATCTAATAAACTAATTACTAATACACTAATTACCAATACACTAATATACTAATATACCAATTACTAATATACTAATTATTATCAACTATTATTCCTAAAATAAATATTCGCATCAAATATTACACTGTTTAATAATACTTTTAAGTTATATTAAGATAAAATATTGTTTAATTGAAAATTTTCTTAAAAAAAGGATTTTATTGGATAAAATTGGTCTTAAAAATGGTGGCAATATTTACGATTTACAAACTGCTGCCGAATTAGGAATTGATGGTGAAGCTATCCTTGCAGATAGTTCAAATGAAGCTTTAGAAATACTAAGACACTCAACTGCTCATCTTATGGCTCAAGCGATAAAAGAACTTTATCCTGAAGCTAAATTCTTCGTAGGTCCCGTCGTTAAAGAGGGATTTTACTATGACTTCAAAGTAAACTCAAAAATTAGTGAAGACGATTTACCTACTATAGAAAAGAAGATGGAAGAACTAGCTTCCAAAAAGCAAGAAATTACAAAATATGAAGCAACTCGTGCTGAAATAGAAGCAAAATTTTCTAATGATGAGTTAAAACAAGCCGTACTTAAGAATATAGTTAGTGATAAGTTAACTATATATAAGCAAGGTGATTTTGAAGACCTTTGTCGTGGGCCGCATCTCCCTAATACCAAGTATATTAGAAACTTCAAATTGACAAGAATAGCAGGTGCTTATCTTGGCGGTGATGAAGAAAATGAAATGATTACAAGGATTTACGGTATAGCTTTTTTCGATAAGGGTGAACTTAAAAATTATGTAACAATGCTTGAAGAGGCTAAAAAAAGAGATCATAGAAAGCTTGGAACAGAATTAGAATTATTTACTTTCAATGAAGAAATAGGTGCAGGTCTTCCTCTATGGCTACCAAACGGTGCAAGACTTAGAGGTAAGTTAGAAAAACTACTTTATAAGGCACATAGAATAAGAGATTACGAACCGGTTCGCGGTCCAGAGATATTAAAAGCAAATCAATGGCAAACTAGCGGACATTATCAAAACTATAAAGAGAATATGTACTTTACTGAAATTGATGGTCAAGAGTACGGTATAAAACCTATGAATTGTGTAGGGCATATTCAAATATTTAAAAACTCACTTGTTTCATATAGAGATTTACCTATGAAGTTTTTTGAATACGGTGTAGTACATCGTCATGAAAAATCAGGCGTTATGCATGGACTTTTTAGGGTAAGAGAATTTACGCAAGATGATGCACATATATTTTGTACACCGGCACAAGTAAAAGGTGTTATTATTGAAGTTCTTGAGTTTGTAGATAAATTGATGAAGAAATTCGATTTTACATACGAAATGGAAGTATCTACAAAACCTAAAAAAGCTATAGGTGATGATGCATTTTGGGAAGCAACTACTAAAGGTATTATGGATGCTCTTGATGAAAACGGATATTCTTACGGAATAGACGAAGGTGGAGGAGCGTTTTACGGTCCAAAGATAGATATTAAAATTCTTGATGCAATAGGTAGAAAATGGCAGTGTGGAACCGTTCAAGTTGATATGAATTTACCTTCAAGATTCGGTGTAGAGTATATTACGGAAGAAAATACAAAAGCTCAACCTGTTATGATTCACCGTGCAATACTAGGTTCATTTGAAAGGTTTATCGGAATACTTACGGAACATTATGCAGGAGAATTTCCTTTTGTAATAGCTCCGACTCAAGTTATTTTTATCCCTATTGTAGAATCTCACGTAGCTTATGCTAAAGAGTTAAGACGTGAGCTACTTGGACTTGAAATTGATAGTGAGATATTTGATAAAAATGATAGCTTAAATAAACGTATTAGGACTGCAGAGAAACAAAGAGTTCCTATGATAGTCGTAATAGGTGATAATGAAGTAGAAAATCAAATGATTGCCCTTAGAGATAGAAGAAAAAGAGAACAAAGCAATTTAACTAAAGATGAGTTTATAAGTATGTTGAAACAAATAAAAAGCGAGGATGAAATTTGAGTAATAACAGAGATAAAGATGAAGTATTGATGAATGAAGACATCAACTTCAAAGAGGTTAGATGTATAGGTGATGACGGCACGCAGTATGGCGTTATTAGTTCCGCAGAAGCTCAAAAAATAGCTGATGGGTTGAGTTTAGACTTGGTGTGTATAGCACCTGAGGCAACGCCACCAGTATGTAAGATAATGAATTACGGTAAATTTAAATATCAACAAGAGAAGAAGAAAAAAGAGGCTAAGAAAAAGCAAAAGGTTATAGTAATAAAAGAGATTAAACTTTCAGTTAAAATAGCGGATAATGATATTTCTTACAAAGTAAAACATGCTAGGGAGTTCCTTGAAGAGGGAAATCACGTTAGATTTAGGGTTTTTTTAAAAGGACGTGAAATGGCTCAACCGGAGAGTGCTACGGAAGTATTAAACAAAATCTGGCCTATGATAGAAGATATAGGTGTGATGGATAAAGAGCCTAAGCTTGAAGGTAGGTATGTCAATATGATGATATTACCTAAGGCTAAATAGCGTTTGGTTTATTGTTGATAGTTTATAGATGATTGTGGAATATAGGTTTCTATTTAATCAACTTTTAAGTAAAATTTAAGTAAAATCATGAACCTTTCTATTTACATTTAGAAAGAAAAAGAATAAGGAGAACTAACAATGCCAAAGATGAAATCTGTTAGCGGCGCTTTAAAGAGATTTAAAGTGAAAAAAAATGGTTCAATCAAAAGAGGATCAGCTTTTAGAAGTCATATTTTAACAAAAATGACTAGAAAAAGAAAAAGAAACCTTAGAGGACCAAAAACTGTTGCATCTGTAGATGTGAACAGAGTTAAAAGTTTATTTGCTTAATTTATAGCAAATATAGTCTATAGTAACTCCACGATATTTTGTGGAAAAGTTCAGCAATGCTGACACCTAAATAAGAAAGATAAGGGTAAAGGAGAAAAAATGCCTAGAGTAAAAACAGGGATCGTTAGAAGAAGAAGACATAAAAAGGTTTTAAAACTTGCTAGAGGTTTTTATAGCGGTAGAAGAAAACACTTCAGAAAAGCTAAAGAACAATTAGAAAGAAGCTTAGTATATGCTTTCAGAGACAGAAGACAGAAAAAAAGAGACATGAGAAGTCTTTGGATTGTTAGAATAAATGCTGCTTGTAGGTTAAATGACATAAATTACTCAAGATTTATGAATGGTTTAAAACTTGCAGGTATCGAACTTGATAGAAAAATATTAGCAGATATGGCAATGAATGACGTTGCAGCATTCACTGCTTTAGTAGCACAAGCTAAAAAAGCTATAGCGTAATTTTTTATTTTAGTTAGAAGATTATTGAAAAGGGGTTGGAGAATCTGTCTCCAACCCCTTTTTTATTGCCCTTTTTTCTTGAATAATCTTATAATACCTCTAGGTATCCATATAATAAGATAGATTACAAGAGTGAAAATAATAGGATGTATTGCTCCTACTCCGTATGCGCCCGCATTTGATAGATGCATTAAGTGTTCAATAGGATGGGAAATCCATTCTTTATGATGCATGCCAAGGGTTGCAATAAGAAAAACTATACCGAATATAACAAGTTCCTTTTTCAGATTTTTCCTTTCCATATAAATTATAAATAAAAAAGCCCCAAGTTTTGTAACTTGAGGCTTGGATTATACAATAAAGTTGATAAAACTATATTACGCTCTACCTGATAACATACCGTAAACAGTCATAGGTTTAAGCATATAAGCTTTTAATAACCACATTAACCATCTTTCTTGAGCAGGATCAAGTGGGAATGATGGAGCCGGAACAGCACCAGGACCTTCAGGATTCCATTTAAATTCAGCCATCATAACAGTACCGATATTTGTAATCAATGGACATACCGTATAACCGTCATATTTAGCAGTCATAGGTTTACCTTCCATTGTAGCTATTAAGTTTTGGCAAAGTACATTGTATTGTTTTCTAGCACTTCCACCTGTTTTTCCTAACGGAACGGCAGCTACGTCACCTAATGCAAATACATTTGGATATTTAACGTGTTGTAAAGTCTCTTTTGTTACAGGAACCCATCCTTTATCTGAACCGATTGGAGATTGTGCAATCTCTTTTGGAGCTTTTTGAGGAGGAATAACGTGGCAGAAATCATATTCTACATTAACAAGTTCAAATTTTCTAACATCTTCTTCTATACCTAACTCAGGGTCAAGAACTTTTTCCATCCAGTGTTTTTCAAATGTAGCAACTCTGTTTGCAGGGTCTACCGCAACGAATTTATGGTTATAATTTACGGCAACGTTTCTTGCTTTCATTTGATTTGATATAGCATCATGATAGATACCTACACCAAACAATTTTCCACCGTTTGTATAGAAACTTAAATCAGCATTTGCTCTAGCACCTGCTTCAACTAGTCTTGCATTTGTAAGGTTGGTAATTTTCTTTTGTGCTCCACCGCATTTGAATGGAGTATGAGGTTCAGGGAATATAGCTTTTACTTTTTTACCTGATTTTGCGTCAGCAACAAGTTTTTGCATTTGCGTCCAAGTATCAACTGCACCGTCAACGAAGTAGATTGAACATAGACCGTTTTGACCTAATATTTTTTGTGCTCTAGCAGCATCATTTTTATCTAAAGAGTATACATCTCCTACCTCTTCAAGACCTTTGATTCCGCCGAAATCAAGAACAAGACCTGCAGCTACAACTAAATAATCATAAGATACTGTTTGTCCGCCAGCAGTTTTTACTTGATTGTTCTCAGGGTCAAATTCTACAACTTTGTCTTGAATCCAATTTACACCTTTTGGTATAAAATCTTTCGTTTGATACATAACATCAGATTTTTTCCATATGCCTGAAGCAACTAGTGTATTACCCGGTTGGTATGATACAGATTCTGGGTTTGGCTCTATTACCGTAATATCAGGGTTTGATAAAGAGTTTCTTAATTTTGCAGAAGTAGCAATACCTGACAAACCTCCACCAACGATTACTATTTTACCTTTTGCCTCACTTGCTTGTGCAACAGTGGCAGCACTAGCAGTTGAACTTCCCATCATAAGTGCAGCTGAACCGACACCAGCCATTTTTAGAGCATCTCTTCTTGAGATACCTTCTTTCTTCATTTGAGCATCAATTGCTTCAATGATTTCGTTTAAACCTTTTTTGCTTGACATAGCTAAAATCCTTTTTTCAAATTTGAATTCGTTAAAAATTTAAAGGCAAGCTTATCATAAGTCAAATAACAGTTAACTTAAAAGTTACAAAAAATATTTAATAAGTATTATTAGTACTACTTATAAGTAGCAAGTAAGTTTTCATATTCATAAGGTTGATTTATATTGATAAATTGGTCATCTGTATCAAAAATAACATAATTTACATTTGAATTCTTTAGTAGAAAGTTTATTTTATGAATATCATTTTTTACGACCTGTACAATTGATTTGTAAAGAGAGTGTGTAAAAACTCCACATAGATTATGTGTTTTTGTGGGAGATTGGGCTACCGTAGCATCATAGTCTTTAGAATTGTGAATAAGATGTTCTATTGCTTCGATAGATACCATCGGCGTATCAACGGTTATTATAAAAACTTTTTCTTCTTCAGTTAAGTACTCCAAAATCGACTTTAAAGCTATCATAGGTGAATAAACGTCACTGTCGTCATATATGATATCTGCATTAAAATTAAATTTATTGGTCTTAGAAGAGATATAGATGTTTTTAAAAAAAGGTTTAAGTCGTTTGTATTGGTATTCTATCATAGATGAGTAGTCGCCAAAGGGGAGTAAAGACTTATCTTTGCCCATACGTGAGCTTTTACCGCCGCTAAGTATAACGCAAGGAATACTTTTTAATGTTGAATGTTGAGTGTTGAATTTTGTATTATTCATTTAACACTCAACATTTATAATTCAAAATTTACAAATCCGCAGGATTTGTAATATATCCGCTTATAGCACTTGCAGCTGCAACGGCAGAGTTACTCAAATACACCTTTGAGCTTCTGCTTCCCATTCTACCTACAAAGTTTCTATTTGTAGTAGAGATACACACTTCATCATCACCTAAAATACCCATATAACCACCAAGACATGCACCACATGTTGGATTAGATATTACTGCTCCGGCATCCACTAAAGTATCTATATATCCAAGTTTTGTAGCTTCTCTTAATATCTTTTGCGTACCAGGCGTTACTATCATTCTTACGTGAGGTGCTACTCTTTTGCCCTCTAGGATTTCGGCTGCAACTTTAAGGTCGCTTAGTCTTCCGTTTGTACAGCTTCCTATGAAAACTTGGTCAACTCTTATGTTATCACTCACAGCCTGTGATATGCTATGACCGTTTTCAGGTAAAAATGGGTATGCAACGACAGGCTCTAAATTAGCTACGTCTATTTCTAACACTTGACAGTATGTTGCGTCGTCATCACTATAATGGATTTTTGGAGTATCTCTTAATGTTCTAGCCTTTAAAAACTCTTCCGTGATTTCGTCATAAGCAACAATACCTGATTTTGCACCAGCTTCAATAGCCATATTACACAATGCAAATCTATCATCCATTGACAAGTAAGCAATAGTATCACCGGTAAATTCTAAAGTTTTGTATAATGCACCGTCAACACCTATCATTCTTATTATTTCTAGTATTAAATCTTTTCCTGTTACGTATTTACTTGGTTTACCTTTGAATACTACCTTGATAGATTCCGGTACTTTAAACCAATTTGTCCCTGTAACCATAGCAAATGCTAAGTCCGTACTTCCCATACCCGTACTAAATGCTCCCAAAGCACCGTGTGTACACGTATGGCTATCCGCACCTATTATAACATCACCGGGTATAACAAGCCCTTTTTCAGGTAAAAGAGCATGTTCTATACCCATATCTTTTTCATCAAAGAAAAGTTTCATATTGTGCTTTGCCGCAAAATCACGACTTATTTTTGCTTGATTTGCACTTGCTATATCTTTTGCAGGGATAAAGTGGTCTAATACTATACAAAATCCGTCAGGATTGGCAAGTTTTGTGGCACCGCTCTCCTCAAAAGCATGTATAGATATCGGCGTAGTAATATCATTTCCTATGACCATATCTATCTTACACTTTATTATTTCACCGGCATATACTTTCTTGCCAACGTGTTCACTAAATATTTTTTCAGTAATTGTTTGTCCCATTTTTATACCTAATTATTATAATTTTTGCCAATTTTATCAAAAAGTAGTTGAAAAAGTAGTTAACTACTCACTCTCTACAAGTTTGTCCATTACGAACTTTTCAAGCTCTTTTTTTGGAATATCGAGCTTCAAAGCCTCTTCGTAGATTGTAGATACTTTATGATTGTATTCTTCATAAGTAAAATAAGGAAAATGCGTACTCCAAGCGTTTTTTATCCTTTGTTTTGCATATTCATCTATAAGCCACTCTTTGTATATGGAAAACGTAGCAAAAAATATTGCCGTAAATAAAACTGCAAATAGTACAGATAAATGGCAGTCCATCTTCGCCAGAACTGAATGAAATATCAAAACGGGCATAAATATAATAAGATGCCATAACAATAAAAAAACAATATATGTTGCACTTAGTCTCATCCTAGCACCGAGTTTTTCAACATCTAAAAGTATACCTTCGTTAAAAAGCTTATTTATATATAAAAGATCTGAAAAGAGTATCGGACGTTTCGATGTATAAAACACGTATGCTAAAATTTTTGATTTTAATTTTTCAAACATTTTACACCTCTTAATTTTCTATATTATATTATTTCTATGCTTATAAATAGATTTTTTTAAACCATTTGGCAAATATGAAAAGGTGCCACAGGTGTTGCCTAAATTTGCCTTCTTTTGATAGTTCGTAAATCTGTTTTATAAAGTCGTTTTTAAATAAACCCGTTTCATTTGAAACCTCTAAGATAAGATTTAATATTTCATCTTTGTAGTGTTCATGTATCCATTCGTTTGACGGTGTTGAAAATCCTTTTTTGCTCCTATGTACTATCTCTTGAGGTAAAAATTCATCGGCAACCTTTTTTAAGATGTACTTTGTAGTATTGCCTAGTTTTAAATTAGATTCTATGGCAAAAGCATTATTTACGAGTCTAAAATCCAAAAACGGTGTTCTAGTTTCTACGGCATTATATGATGTAATAGCATCAACTTTGGATAATAAAGAGTTTCCAAGCCATATATCCATATCAATCAACGACATGGCATCAATGAAATCTTTTTTGGTAGGTTTTTGTACGAAAAAATAGGGTTTATGTAAGAGTTTAGCTTTTTGTGCATTGTTAAAAGTCTCTCCAAAGGAGTTGTACAAAAACTCTTGCTTTGCAATTCTTAGAAAATACTCACTTTCTTTAGTATTATTTTGGATAGAAGGGATATATGTATATAAAAAATCTATTTGTTCTTTTGAAAGAGTTTGTTGAAAGTTGTAAAATTTTAATATTGTTTGATAGATTTTATATCCTAAAAATAGCTCATCGCTTCCTTCTCCGCTAAGAACTACTTTAAAACCGCTTTGATTAATTTTTTTGCTCAAAATATTGAGTGGCACGGCAGCACTATCACCGTGAGGTTCCCCCATGATTTCTAAGCTTTCATCTATATTTTCTATAAAATATTTTTTGCTTAGTATAATCTCGTGATGGTTTGAATTGATATGTTTCGATACTATTTGGGCATATTTAAGCTCATCATATTTTTTGTAGTTTTCGTAACCTACGCTAAAAGTGTCTATTTTAGAATCTGTTAGTCTTGAAAAAATCGCAGATACAAGAGAACTATCAACTCCACCGCTTAGTAGGGAAGCAATTTTTGAATCACCTATTAGACGTGACCCAACTGCATCAAATAAATTTTGCTTTATGGTATCGATAGCAATACGTTCATCAAAGATAGTTTTTGTAGTGTCGATTTTATAATATTTTTTTGTTTTTAACTCTTTTGTGTTATTGTCAAAGATGAGGTAGTGACCTGCTTGAAGTTTATAAATATTTTGATAAAAAGTATTTTCTTCTATAGGGACGAAAAATTGTAAATATTGACTAAGGGCTTCTTTGTTGAGTTTTGGAGTTTTTTGTATTATTTTTAGTATGGCATTTATCATTGAACTAAATACAAATTCTTTAGAGTCGTGATAGTAAAATAAAGGCTTTTTACCGTATCTATCCCTAGCACAAAAGAATATATTTTTCTTTATATCGTAGATACAAAAGGCAAAACTACCGTTTAGCATATTTAAAAATTCAGTATCAAATTTTTTGTACAACATTAATAGAGTTTTTGTATCGCTATTTGTTTGTGGTAGGTTATATTGATTTTGTAACTCTTTATAATTATAAATTGTTCCGTTAAATACTATTAAGACATCATCTGCTAGCATAGGTTGATTTGAATTCGTATTAAAAGAGTCTATAATGCTTAGTCTGCAATGGGCAAAAAAAGTATTATCGAGATATTTAGTATTGCAACAATCAGGACCCCTTGGGTTTAAAACATCAATGACTTGTTTATGGTTAGCGATATGAAAGTTTGAACCTACGATTCCACACATTTTATAGTCCTATAAATTGCATAAATAAAACCAATATAGGAATAAATAGTAATGAACTAAATACGACTATAATCGTTACATCGTATGGTTTACAATCGTACAATGAAGCCATATTGACATTGTTTACCGCAAGTGGTACTAATAACTGCATCAATAAAATAGAGGCTATAAATTTATCTACGTTTAGTGTAAGTAATACGATATACCCAAATGTAGGTAATAGTATTAGTTTGACAAAAGAGGATGAAAATGTTAATTTATAGTTGATTACGCTAATTCTTATTCCGCTTAGGTATATTCCAAAAATTATAAGCTGTAATACTATTGCGGTATATGCACCCATTTCAAGTAGTTTATCAATTTGTGGGTGTATAGTAAAACCAAAATAGTTAAAACAAATAGCGATTAATGTAAACCACAAAATGGGTATTTTAGCAATGTTTTTTATTGAACTTTTGAGATTGAATTTTGACTTTGCATAAAAATATATACCTATAGTATAAATAAAAAATATATTTGCAATATTTATCATGCTAGTATATGCAACACTTGCTTCACCAAAAAGTGCAATTCCGAGCGGAATTCCTAGATTACCGGTATTGCCTATAAGAGAGGCTACAATAAATATGGATTGTTCTTGACTATCGTTTGAAACTTTTTTCGCCGCAAAAATAGAGAATATTAATGTTACAGTAACAATTATAAAATATAAAAAAGGGGTATATACCAGATTATAGTTTAGTTCTACTCTTGTAAGCCCCCAAAAGGTAAGTATAGGCTGTACAAAGTAAATCGAAAGTAATATCAAAGTTTTATCGTTTATTTCATCTTTAAAAGTTTGCTTTGCAATAAAACCTAAAAGAATAAAAAAATACACCGATGCTATGGAAATGAGAGCTTCTATATGAATCCTTCGTATAATATATTTATCAATCAAAGTTTAAAATATTGATTGA
>DYJR01000050.1 GCA_020723015.1 Arcobacter nitrofigilis | reverse complement strand
AAAATCCCTAAACAATGGGGATTAGAGAGGTTTTTTATCGGGAATGTCCGATATAGGGTTTCAACAAGGTCGACACATAACAGATAAATGCATTATAAACACAGATGTAGGAGATAGTATCAAAGTAACTTGTGAATATTCTTTATTGCCTGGAACTTATGGTGCAACAGAATGTAGTTTAGGTTGGTAGTTAGATATTGGTATAAACATGACTTTTTAATATACTCATTATAATTATATGTACTTTACCTTACTAAGGTAAAGTCCGTTTGAAGGAGCAGGTCTATTGAAGACTTGCTCTTTTTTTTGCAATTGATTTTTCAAATCTTCTAGGCTCAATTTACCTTTTGAAATAGCTAATAGAAATCCAACCATAACCCTTATTTGAGAACGTAAAAAACCGTTAGCTTCAAACTTAAATACATAAATATCTTTATATTTATAAAATCGTGCATCGTACATTGTTCGAACCATACTTTTAATCTGTGGGTTTAATTTGGAAAAATATTCAAAATCATAAGTACCTACAAACTCTTTTGTAGCCTCTTTTAGAGTCTCATAATTAATACTATCTACGTATGTAATCAAATCATCGTTAAAAGGTGTTGTTTGTTTATCTGTAATCAAATACCTATAAACTCTTTTTTTGGCACTGTATCGTGCGTGAAAAGTATCATCGACTATAGCCATAGATTTAATATATACGCTTTTTGCCAAAGCTTTATTTAGAATATTTCTCAAAACATCTATCTTATGTGACCAAATATCTGCTTCAACGTCAAAACTTATAACTTGATATGTAGCATGTACTCCTCTATCGGTTCGTCCGCTAAAATCAATTTGCGTATCTATATTAAATTTTTCTAAAGCCTTTAGTATTGCATTAGCGACGGTATCTTTGTCATTTTGTATTTGAGAACCGTGAAATTTCCCGCCATGATATGAAATAACAGCTTTTAATTTCACTAATACCTACCTAAAACATATTTTCTGAGTAATACATAACTGACGATAATCCACACCAAAGGTATTATAATAATTGATGCAATAGGTATGTATTTATTAAGTAATACGATACTTACTATAAATATAGTTATTGATACGGCAGAGAATAAACTTGCATTGTTTTTTCCATATCTTGGATTAAAATATCCTATATAAATTACCAAAAACATAGAAATAATAGGGAATATAGAAATTAATGCGAACAATGCAAAATCTTTCTTTAATTTTTCATTTTCCTTCATATTTGACCAATAATCTATAGGATTTGTGAATGTATCTTGAATAGCCTTTTGACTATTTGAGTTTAATAATGTTAACTTTTCAAAGTTAATCTGATCAATGGCATCTTTTATTATAAATGCTTTACCGTTATACAGAGTAAATAAAAACTCGCTGTTATCTGATATACTATCGGCTTTATCGGATGTGATAAATTCCTTTGAGTTTTGGTCTTTTTTAAACATAGTAACGTCATAAAACACTTCGTCTTTCTTACCTTGTATATACACAAGCCAATTACCGAACTTTTGCCCGTTTTGCGATGCTTGAATATTTAACTTTGCCTCATTCTTCTTTTTTTCTATAAAAACTCTTGATAAATCTTTTGCTTTAGGGACAAGTCCGAGGGATATGATAAGAAGAGTTATTGAAACAATCAATGTTATCGGGAAAAATATCTTAATTATCCTATATGGATTTAAACCAAAACTTGTGATTACGATAGTTTCATATTCACTTGATAACCTACTAATAGTAATGGCTAAAGATACAAAAAACACTATAGGCAAAGTATAAAATATAATATTAGGTGTGGCATATAAATAGAGCATAAACAACTCCACCCCCGTCATTTGTATAATAGAGGTCAAAGAGGCTATCCGTACAAGATAGATAATAGAAGCAATAGCAAACAATACGAAAAATATTTGAAAAAAGCTAGATGACAGCTGAAAATATAAATAGTTTTTTAATTTACTCATTACTCTAATATCCATTCTAATTTAATATAATCCAACATAAAAAACACAACTAAAAATCCTATTACAAGATAAGGAATAAAAGGTGTTTCTTCCTCTTTTTTTATTTTATTGTAAACACTATGCACCAAAGCTATACAACTTGCTATAATAATGGCCAAAAGAGCGTATTTAATGCCTAAAATACCGCCTATCATAGTTATAATAGGTATATCACCCTCACCTAACGCAATTTGATTTTTTAAAGATTCGTTTTTCATCATCCTTGATTTGATATTTTGAATATAAAACGTTACTATAAAATTCAAAATCACAAATCCGCCTGCAAACATAAAACCGTTTTGGAAAAAATGGGGCATATTCTCACTTACGAAAGGGGCAACAAAAATCACACTCAAAAGAAGATAATCGGGAACCGCCTTATACTTATAATCAATAAAACTCAATAATACAAGTATATATATCAAAAGTGCAATAAAGAGTAATCTAATACCATAATCAAATAGCGTCATAGCAGATAAAATCAGTAATGCCTGTGCAAATATTACTTTTTTATCAAAGATAAACGACTTGATACTAAACCCCTCCAAATCTTCTCTCCCTTTTGGAAAAATCACTTATTATATCTTCCAACTCATATTCAGTGAAATCCGGCCAAAGTGTTTTTGTAAAAAAATATTCGGCATAAGCACTTTGCCATAGCAAGAAATTAGACACTCGCACCTCCCCGCTCGTTCTTATCACCAAATCCACACCCGGTGCAAATGAGGTATCTAGATAACTATTTATCGTATCTATCGTTATCTCTTTATCATCGTTCAATGCTTTATTTACCGCCCTTGTTATCTCGTCCCTTGAGCCGTAATTGAGTGCTAAAATTTGTGTAAGACCCGTACAATGTAATGTTTTTTCTTCTACTTCACCTATAGCTTGTCGTAAATTCTTACTAAACTTTTCCAAATCACCGATAGCTCGAAATCTTATATTATTGTCAAGATATGTTTTAAGTTCACTTTTAAAATACTTTTCAAGCAACCTCATCAAAAATTCCACTTCTAATTTCGGTCTATTCCAGTTTTCCGTACTAAAAGCATACATTGTAAGATATTTTATCCCTATTTTGGCACAATAACTCGTAATCTTTCGTACTACCTTAGCACCCTCTTCGTGACCGGCAGTTCTGTTTAGCCCTCTATCCTTTGCCCATCTACCGTTACCGTCCATTATAATAGCAATATGAGCCGGTAGTTGATAGTCGGTAGTTGATAGCAATTGTTGATTAATCATGAAACTCTTTTGCCAAAGTATCTACTATCTCAAAGGATATATCAAGCTTGTCGCCGTCAAAGAAAAACTTGTTGTTTTTAAGTATCATCTCTATCGTATTTGTTTGAGTCCCGAAACTATTACTATCTTGTAAAATATTCAAACAAACTCCGTCAAGGTTTTTATTTTTTAACATATTCTCAGCATTATTCTTAGCATTGGTTATGTCCATTTCTGCTTTAAAACCTATAGCATAAATACCGTTTTTATCTATAGTAGATAAAATATCTATATTTTTAGCAAGTTGCAAATTCCAAATATCACCAACATCGTCTTTTTTTACTTTGCCGTATTGCGGATATGAAGGTACGAAATCACTTATCGCAGCAGCACTAAAGAAATAAGGTTTTTTTTGCACTAACTCTTGTTTTGATGAGTCCATAATGGTATTTTTTGTCAATACCCCCTTTTTGGCTACATGGATAGACTCTTTTACAAATTCCAACATCTCTTTTGTATCGCTCACCTCGATAACGTGTATCCCTTCAGGTATAATCTCTTTAACCCCTGCTGTTTTGATGACACAAACATCAGCACCTCTATAATATAAAGCAATTGCGAGAGCTACCCCCATTTTACCGCTAGAAAAATTCGATATATATCTTACGTCATCTATTTTTTCTATAGTTCCACCGCAACTAACTACTACTTTTCTATTTTTCCAGTATTCATTTTCTAATATTTTAGATACGGCAACATCAAAAATACTTTGAGGCTCCGCCATTGCTCCATCGCCCACATCTTTACAAGCTAATTCTTTTGTTTGTGTTTTTACCACTTCATAATTACAAAGTTTTAGCATTTTTAGACTTGCTTGAGTCATAGGATTTGCCATCATATTCGTATTTGCACTTGGGGCTAGAAGCTTTATTCTTAGATATGCAAGAGCTATTTGGGTAATCAAATTATCTGCTATGCCGTTGCTTAGTTTGTTTATAGTATTTGCAGTTGCCGGAGCTATTATAAATAAATCTGCCCATTTACCGATAGCTATATGGTTATAATCACTACTCCAATCTTCACTACCACTATCTAGCACTTTTTGGCTTGTAAGTGCTTCAAAGGTAAGAGGTGCTATAAATTTCTTTGCATCTTCACTCATCACGACTCTCACGGTTGCCCCTGCTTTTACAAAAAGCCTTACAAGCTCACAAGTTTTGTATATGGCAATACTTGCTGTTACTCCGATAAGGATATTTTTGTCTTTAAGAAGAGACTGGGCCATTTAGTTTCCTTTTTTGCCGAAAAATTTATAGAAAAATCCGGCAAGAGATTTTTGCGGAGTTCTACTTAGTACCAAATCTCCGCTTGTAGGATTTTTGGTTACCGTTGATCCTGCGGCTATCATGACGTTATCAGGTATTTCAAGCGGTGCAACTAGCTGTGTATCGCTACCTATAAAAACATTCTTACCTATTTTTGTTTTGTATTTTTTTACACCGTCATAATTACACGTAATAGTTCCGGCACCTACGTTTGTACCGCTATCTATTTCACTATCGCCGAGATAACTTAAATGCCCTGCTTTTACATCAAAAAGTTTTGATTTTTTGACCTCTACAAAGTTACCTATATGTGAGTTTTCTACTACACTCTCAGGTCTTATTCTAGCCATTGGACCTATATCGCTGTTTTTAACCACGGAGCTTTCAACTACGGAGTTTGTTTTGATATGCGAAGATATAATATGAGTATTCCCAATAAGAGAAACTCCGTTTTCTATAATTGACTCACCCTCTATTACTACACCCTCTTCTATATATACGGTATCCGGTAACCTCATCAAAACACCGTTATCCATAAAAGCTTTTTTGATTCTATTTTGATGTATGATTTCAGCTTGGGATAAATCATATTTTGAGTTTACCCCTTTAAAATTCTCTTCGTTTACCGCAACAGGTACTACATTTAAGCCTTGATTTATTGCCATTTCCACAAGGTCGGTTATATAGTACTCTTTTTGGGCATTATTGTTTGATAGTTTTGGAAGATGGGAGAGTAAAAACTCCTTATCAAAACAATAAATACCGGCATTTGCCGTATTTACTTTTAGTTCATCTGCATTACAATCTTTTTGTTCTACTATTTTCTTCACATTACCGTTTTGTACAATAACTCTCCCATAACCGTTCGCACTCAGCAACTCTAATACGGTCATAACTATGGGGATATTTTTTGAAGAGACACTTAGCTTTTCTAGCTCAGTTGATTCAACCAAAGGCATATCGCCGTTAAGTACCAAAACCTTATCGTATTTTGGAGTTATCCCCATTACCGCTCCTCCCGTACCTGGGAGATTTACAAAGTCTTGTATATGAAAATTGATATTATCAAAATATTTCTCCATACTTTTTTGAACTAAATCTGCCTGATTATACAAAACTACGTGAATATCATTGCTAAGTTTTTTTGATTCTTTAATACTGTAGTATAGCATCTCTCGGCCTGATATTTTATGCAAAACTTTCGGTAAGCTAGATTTCATTCTAGTACCTGCACCTGCTGCTAATATAATGATTGATAATTTATCCATTTTATATCTCTACTTCGTGAATTTCTTTTTTTAATATCTCTATGGTTTGTTCTATCGCAGCTCTTATTTTTACATCTGTTATAGGCTCTTCAAGTAGCTTTTCAAGTTGATGCTCTTTTTCTAGAAAAAACTTTGTGACCGTTTTGCTTTTTTTGTTTTTATTGTACATCAAACAACCCGACTTTACAAGGATTATCACAAGCTTAGTATGACCCAAAATTGCGGCATAATTTAACACCGTATAGCCTGCAGCGTCAGGCAAATTCATATCAGCTCCGGCACGTATAAGTAAATGTGCTATTTTGTAGTTCCCTTTCCATTGGGTATGATGAAGTGGGGTTCTGCCTTGTTTATCTCTCTCGTTCATATTCGGTTTTTTTTGAAGAAGTTTTTCTACCACTTCTATGTCATCTGCTATTACGGCTTTGTGAAGTACGGTTCTGCCCTCTTTATCTTTTGCATTAACATCAACTCTATATTTGATAAGAAATTGCAACTTCCTGATAAACACCTCTTTTAATGAAATCTTTTTGATTCTTAAACCATGGTCAACTAGTAAAGATAAAGGAGTATTCCCTTCCGAATCTTTTAAGTTTGCATCGGCACCGTTATTTAAAAGTACCTCGATAAGCTCTAAATCATCAAATAATATAGCCTTAAAAAGTGCCGTTTGACCGTTTTGTTTTTGTCTATTTATTTTAGGGTTTAAAAGCAAAAGTCGCTTTAACAACGAGATAAAATCTTTACTCTCATCAATTCTCAAGAAGAGTTTATTTTCAGGCTTTTTATCTTGTCTTTGAACAAGTATAATTTCTATCAAATCATCTATGATGCTATTTTCTTCACTATCGAGTTTATTGATATCCGCTCCGTTTTTGATAAGAAAATCTATCATAGATATATTTTCATATCCCTCCAACATAGCATAAAAAAGTACGGTTTTACCGCTTTTATCTACGGCGTTTATATCTACGCCGGCACTGAGTAAAAACTCCAATGTCTCATAGTTGTGACGCATCACTTCTTTAAATAAAACCGTTTTACCGTCTTTGTCGGTTCTATCTACCGCTAATCCAAGCTCAATAAGTCTTGCCGTCAAAGCTAAATAGTCCCTATCTTTTCTAGCTAGTTTATATTTGCCTTCAACCTTAGCAAACACATCACTAGTCAAGGATACGATATATAAAATCTCATCAAGCAATGTTTTATCATCTTTATCTTTTTGGTTAAGTCTTGCACCGTTTTGGATTAACAACTCTATAACCTCTATATTCTTTGCACCCAAAACTACGGCGTTGAAAAGTGGATTTTGTCTATTGTTATCGCTTATCGTTACGTCCAAAGCTTGATTTATCATATACTTCGGTATTTCCGTATTTTCACTCAAAACAGCTTCAAAGATAGCACTTTGTCCGTTGTTGTCAATTGCATTGGCATTTGGTGTTCTATCAAGTACATCTTTCACCAAATCCAAACTTCCACCCATTACGGCATCAAATAAAACGGTTCTCCCATATTTATCAACTATACTTAAATCAGGATCAAAAGCAAGAAGAATTTTAAATATCCTATAGTTCCCCTCTATTGCAACATCTTGCAACAAAGTTCTCCCTGATTCATTAATTCTATTTACACATGCACCGTTAGATAATAAAAACCTAACCATCAAGCTATCTTCTTTATTTATAGCTTCATTTAGTACCGTTTTACCGTATTTGTCTTCTTTGTTAAGGTCTGCACCGTTTTGTAGAAGAATTTTAATTGATTCAAGTCTTTTTTTTCTAGCAAGTTCAAAAAGCAATGTCCTACCGTTATGGTCGGTTTGATTTATATTAGCACCGCTTTTTATAAGTTCTTGTATTTTGCTTTCATTTATAATATCTTTTAAAAGTTCTTTCCTTAGAGCCTCATCTTTATCCACTTTCAAAAAACTTAACATTTATACCTTTCTTGGATGATTAAATAACCTTTATTATATCTAATGATAAATTAAAATATTCTTTTAGCTCTTTTAGGACTTCTTTTAGGAGGTGTTCTTTTTTTTGGTGATTCTTTAGGAAAATGCTTTTGTTCTTTGAACTCTTTTTTTCTTTTGATGCCCAAAGACAAAGAATTTTCTATAAATTTATTGATAAGTATTCTATAATTTGTCGCTTTTTGCGTATCTGTAAAAATATTAGGGAACTTATAACTAAGCCACAAATACAGACTTATTTTTCTTATCTCATCTTCAGCCCTTAAAAGCTCATCTTCATCCTTTGCACTTTTTGATAGGGTAATGGTAGATTTGTACTCTATAGATTTTTGTTTTTTTATGGAGTCGATAAAAAGCATATAAGCACTTTTCACCGAAGGCGATTTGGAAGACATAGGTGCTTGAGCAAGGATATATTTCGTCTCTAAAGGTAAATTAGATGCCACACTCTCTATAATCTTTGTATTATCAAGCATTGAGGATATATTGGTAGCCACAAACGGACCCGAGAATTTCATATGTTTTGCATAAAAATTGGTTATCTCAAATAAATTTTTGGTTTTTATATGAGCTGAAAGCGACTCAATTTGAGAAGTTGTAGCCTTAACGCGAAACGGAGGTTTTATTGTTTTGATAGGCTCATTCATCATATGAGTTATATGCTCCAATGTTTTTTTGTCGGTAGCACCTATAAAACCGTATTCATGATAACCATATCTTCCTGAACGTCCTGCGATTTGGACTATCTCGTTTGTAGTTATCCCTCTTCGCTCTTTACCGTCAAACTTTTGTGCAGTTGTAAAAAGGATAGTTTTTATAGGTAAGTTAAGCCCCATAGCTATAGCATCGGTTGCTATCAAAATCTGAGTTTCACCTTCTCTAAACTTCCTAGCCTCTTCTCTTCGTACTTCAGGGCTTAGATTACCGTATATAACCGACACCGAATATTTTTTTGATAAATGATTTTTCAAAGAGAGTACGTCATTCCTACTAAATGCTATAAGTGCCGTTTGAGGCTCCAACTTTTTCAAAGGAGTCGCCGTACTATGCATTATCAGTTCGTTTTTTCTAGTAAATTTCTTTACTATCAGCTCTTCACCCAAATATGAAGCTATTTTTTTGACCGCTTCAAGGGCATTAACGCTTCCCGTCATATATACATTATATGCAGGTGCTCCAAGGATTGCATTTACCCATGCCCATCCCCTATCCTCATCTTCAAGCATCTGAACTTCATCTATTACACACACATCTACCACAAGCTCATAGCTAATCATTTCGATAGTTGAGCTGATATGTGTCCCATCCTCGTCAAAAAGCTCTTCCTCACCGGTAATAAGTGAAGCTCTAACGCCTGACTTTTTAAGATCTTCATACCCTTCCAAAGCGAGTAATCTAAGAGGTGCTAGATAAGTACCGCAATCGGCTTTTTTTAGGTGAGTCATCGCTTCATAAGTTTTACCGCTATTTGTAGGTCCTACAAAAAAATGCAATTTTCTATTTAGCTTCCTAGCTACGGGATACATCTGTGCTAAATCACAGTTTAATAGTTTTTTTAGTTCTTCTTGCCATTTATTAATCATATGATATAATAACACAAAATAGGTAAAAGGTAATAGGTAAAATGCATCAAAACAACTCACTCTCTCAGACAAACCCATGCAAATATATAGGAATATGCGGAAGCTGTCAGCTTGGCAATATGAACTACGAAGAGCAATTACGCCACAAGACAAAACAACATATAGAAAATTTCTCACATCTTTATCATGGTGAATTTGAATTTTTCAGTTCACCTGCTCTTAGTTTTAGATCACGTGCCGAATTTAAGCTATATCATCATGACGGTGGATTGTCTTATTCAATGGTTGATATAAATAAAAATTACCTTCAAATAGATACGTGCGAGATAGTAAATGAGCAAATACAAACTATTATGCCAAAGCTCCTAGAAAAACTAAATAGCGATGATATACTAAAACGTAAAGTTTTTATGGCTGAGTTTATCACAAGCGAAGATGAGATATTGGTAACTCTTGCATACCACAAAAAGCTTGATGCAGAGTGGATAGCAAAAGCCAAAACAATAGAAAACGAACTCAACATCAAACTAATAGGTAGAAATAGAGGTCAAAAGATAGTATTAAGTGAAGATTTTATTACTCACAAATTCACAATCAACGACACTACTTTCAAAATTATCCAAAAAGAGGCTACATTTTCACAACCGAATAGATATATGAATACGAAAATGGTATCTTGGATACTAAATAATGTCGAATCCAAAGGTGATTTATGTGAACTATATTGCGGTGGCGGTAACTTCACCCTACCGCTTAGTACGAAGTTTGAACAAGTTTTGGCAACGGAAATTTCAAAAGCATCAATAGCAAGTGCAAAAGAGAGTTGTGAACTAAATAATATTCATAATATAGAGTTTATTAGAATGAGTAGCGAAGAGTTTACTTCTGCACTCAAAGGAGAGAGAGAATTCAACAGACTAAAAGATGTTGATTTGTCAAAATACTCTTTCTCAAATTTCTACACTCCATCAACCATCAACTATCAACTATCAACTATTTTTGTCGATCCCCCAAGGGCAGGACTAGATGTTGGTACTACGGAGCTAGTGAGAAATTTTGATACGATAGCATATATTTCGTGTAATCCCCAAACACTTTATAGAGATTTACAAAGTTTATCAAAAACACATAAAATAGTCAAATTTGCCTTTTTTGACCAGTTTGTATGGAGTGAACATATAGAAAGCGGTGCTATTTTAATAAGAAAATAGATATTTTTATAAACTTTACTTAAGAATTGTATATCTTTAAGCTAACTCTAAGAAATGTAATGTTATTATTCCGAAATTATTGGTTAGTTTTGCCTATTAAATTAAGCTATTATTAAGATATATTTAGTTATCCTTTTATTGTAATTTTATAATGACTAAAAATTGAAGGTAACTAAATGAGAATCAACACAAACGTTAGTGTACTTATGGCTCAAGAAAGTAATACTCAAATCAACACAAATCTAAAAAACTCTTTAGAGAAACTTAGTTCAGGTCTTAGAATAAATAAAGCTT